>NZ_SMKJ01000119.1:0-18644 GCF_004348615.1 Micromonospora sp. KC207 | reverse complement strand
GCCCCGATGCGCTGGCGACGAAGGAGCAGTGCGCTGGAGCGTGCCGCTGACCGCTGATTGACTGTCCCCCACATCAACGTGAGTGGGCAACTACCCAGTGTGGCCGGTAGGGCAGGATGTCGCTTGCCGCCCCGCTGAAGAGGACAGGCCGCCAGGACTCAACCTTTTCACCGATGCGAGCGTCTTCCTCTGCGGAAAGGTTGGTGGCGCTAGTGCTCGATGACGAGTTCCGCAAGTTCGTAGAGTCCCACTACAACGAGCTCTTAGGGACGGCGTACCTACTGTGCGGTTCGAAGCCTGCGGCCGAAGACGCGCTTCAGTCTGCGCTACTGCGCTTAATGCGGTACTGGCCAGGAATTAATGACCCGGCTTCGTATGTTCGCCGAGTTATGGTCACGCAACGGGTAAGCAGATGGCGGCGGGTATCGAGATTACGTGAGTACCTGACAGAAGTTTTGCCCGAGCGTCATGCGTCGGACGAAACGGAGAGAGTGGGTACGCGGGACGAATTGTTTACGGCGCTGGCGACACTGCCGCCGCGTACGCGGGCAGTGATTGTGCTGCGATATTGGGAAGATCTGTCAGAAGCGGAAACAGCGAAAGTGCTGAAGTGTTCAGCAGGTACGGTTAAAAGTCACGCATCACGAGGGCTTGCTCGGCTGCGTGTAACGCTGGCTGAGAAAGGTGAGACGGACACATGAATGTCGACAGGAATGTTAAGTATCGGCTCGGTGAAATTGCTCGGTCTGTGACACCCGATCCGGATCCCTTCGGTCGTCTGATGGCTCGCCGGGACCGCCGTTCCGCCAGGGTCATCGCATCAGCAGCAGCGGTTGCTGTGATAGCTGTGTCTGTTGCTGTGCCAAGCATTTTCAAGGGTGAGAAGCCGCAAGTTCCGATGGCTGGTGAAGTAGGTGACACTATTTCATCGCCCTGGGAAAGGAAATTGCTAAGCTCGCCCACTCGAGGCAGTCTTGCAGCGAAGAAAGCTCTCGTCGATGAAGTCGTGACGAAGATGGATAGCCAGAGAGCGATTCTCGGAATTTCTCCTGAACTCAAGGAGGTGTCTCCCCTCTTCCTCGGCGAGGTCGGCACCGCTCGAATCGCCATAGTCGCCTTCCACTCCGATGACAGCGCAATCCTGGTGTCACGGATCGCGGCACGTGACGCTTCTACAGACGAGTTGATTGCAGGGGGCGGGGGACGATTCCCGTTGAACCCTTTCTTCATCTACAGCCAGTCGGTGAACAACTCGAAGGGATCCTTTGGGGGAGGTGTCGCGCTGGCCCCACACGGCTGTGATATAGCGACTAGCGTGGGTGGTCGTCTGCTTGTCGACGGACGTGTCGATTACGCGTGGCAGCAGGATTCTGTCGATGGATCCTTTCCGGTGCCGGACGGCACAGTGCAGCGGTGGCGGGTTTCCTGCGGAGATGTCGTCCGCTACGAAGGACCCGAATTGCCCGTCCATGCGTACGACATGGGCGCGGCACATGCACCTGTACCGGCCCCGGGAAGGGAGATCGATGAAGCGGCGGAGCGGGTAGCCATTGAAACCAACAGGTTCCTTCTCGGGCGAGCGGCCCTCTCAGGCGTACCTACTCCCGTACCAGTGTGGGCTGGCTCGGTACCGGCACTCGGCGGCCGGTCCGCGATCGTCTCGGCCTCGATCTCGCCTGCTGGTGGCGTCGCTACGGTACTGCAGGTCGGTACGAGCGGGAAGGTCCTTATCGCGGATGGTGTCGAGGTCACGGCGCCAAGAGGCAGCAACGACGTTGTCGGCCCGGACTGGAACGACGCAAGTTTGGTCTCCACGGCGTCAGGAGCGAGCCGAGACCTGCTCGCCGTGCGTATCCCTGAGCGGGATGGAGAATCAGCGATCTGGACTTCGGAGTTGCTCGTGGTCGCAGACCGCACTGCCACCGAGGTGCATGCGGTCGACGCAACAGGCAAGCTCGTCGGGACGGCGAAGCTGACAGAGGGCGTCGGCACTATCCGTATAGCTGCGCCAAGCTCCGTAACCCTTCAAAGTTACAATGCGCAGCGAAAGCTGCTGGCAAAAAGCTCCTTCCATGAACTAGCTGACGCAGGGGCCATCTTCGGAGCGCCAGTAATTAGCCGCTGGTGAATGCGCCACTGGCATTCATGCCAAGAGGAAAAGGCTGAATGCTTAAGTCCGAAAAAGAGATACTTGTCGGATGTGTCGGACCGGCTTGGAAATTACTGTCAGTCATATCCGCCGTCGACGGCCTTCGGTGAGGGGACTGATCGAAGCTGATTGCACGGGTAAGGTGATCGCCGTCAGGAGGCTAAACCCTTCTCGTCCGGCCTTCTAGAACGGGGGAGCAATGCGCCTAATTCGAAGATTCGCTGTTGTCGCTATCGCCGCTTTGGCGGTTCTGATTCCGGTCTCGGCCCCGGCTCACGCTCAAACCCCGTCATCCGCTTCGGAGCCGGTGATTTGGGTGGAGAAGAACCCTCCGCCGGCCCGAGGAACGATGCCGAAGTTCGGTGTGCTGGCTTCCGGTGGCGGTTGTCAGAACACCGGCGATTTGAGTGTTTGCATCTCGTGGACCAACTCGACACTCAAGGGAGACTTCTACCGAAACTCCTTCAACAATTCGAGCTGGTGCAAGGCCCGGCTCTACATCATCGAGGCCGGTGTCGCTCGTTACAAGTACACGACGACCATGAACACCATCGGCCACTACCCGATAGCTACGGAACCGACCAGTGGCAGTGGCACTGCCGCCACCGAGGTGGACGTCTACACATGCGCCGACTCGTTCATCCAGGCAACCTTCAGCCCTAGCCAGATCTACCCGTAACCAAACGAACGTAGACGAATGAAGGGTGGGCAGCCGGCCCACCCTTCATTTTGCTGTGTGCCGCCGCCCGGAGCCCTGGCCAGTGCTCCGGCAAAGTCGTGACGGTGTCTGACTTTGTGAGGCTTGGGGTAAAAGCGCCGTTGGTGGTAGATGGCGTCCCCGGGAACGGCGTCACCGGCAACCACGATCGGGATCGCCTGGGCCTGCCCCTCGGGGCTCGCCGGATGCGGGGCCCCCAGCACCAGCGCCTGCGACACGTACGGGCCCATTTCGCGCTCACCGAGATTGACGCACGCCACCACGTTCGCACCGACCAGCTCGTCCTCGCCGATCAGCGCGTACTGGCCGACCGAGACGCGTTTGCCCAACGGGCCGAGATCCAACTCGATCATCCGGCACGGGAAGCGCGTGTTCTCGGCCATCGGCGCCGACAGGACCCGTGCCACCCGGAGATCGACATTCTGGAACTTGCCAAAAGTGATCTGCGGCTTCACCGCCGCAGCAGCTCCGGCCATCGTCCGTCCTTTCCAATTGGCGGAGCCGAACCGCCCTGCAGCGGATACGGCGGCCCCAGGTTCGGTAGCGAACCGGCCCCACTCTATCGGGTCGGGCGGGTGCGAGCCGAAACGAATGGGGAGTGTGGCGATTTCGGCCCTGTCTCACATCCGGTGGTGACGGAGGGTGCTGCTATCCGAGGAGGATGCGGTGGCGGAGCAGGGTGAAACCTGCTCGTCCGTGCATCTGGCGTGCGATCCGTTTGGTCTTGGTGTTGACGCCTTCGGTGAGGCCGTTGCTGTAGGCAAGCGTAAGCGCGGCGTTCACGGCGTCGCGGTCGCGTTGCAGGCCTCGGGTGAAGGCGTGCAGATGAGGTGGATCGGCCGCGCGGATTCGGGCGGTCCAGAGTGAGAGCCGGTCGGCGTTTCCCGGCTGGGGCGTCAGGAGTTCGGCGAAGCCCTCGATGGCGGCGGCCAGGTGGGTCATCTCGGTGTTCGCGGTAGGGGTCGACGAGGCTGGCCCGGTACTTGGGGACGCGGAGCATCCGCTCGGGCCGGTCGGTGCGCGCGTAGCGCTTGACGGTGTTCAGGGCCAACTGCAGGCGGCGGGCGGTTTCGAGCAGGCCCACGCCTTGGTTCAGCAGGTCATGGACCTGATGCCAGCGTTCCAGGGTCGTCCGCGCGTGGGGGCCCGTCATAGATGGGCGCGTCCAGTACGGGGGCCCAGCAGCTGCGGTGCGCCTTCACCTCGCTGAGGGCGGCTTCGCATAGGCTGTGCCACAGGTGCCACCTGTCCGCGACCTGCACCGCGTCGGGCAGGGCGCGGCGGATGGCCTCGGCGTAGGTGGCCGAGCCGTCTCGGCACACGACCTGCACGCCGGGATGCTCGCGCAGCCACGCTTGCAGGGTGTCGGCGGTTCGGTCGGGCAGTATTTCGATCCGCTCATGTGTCTCGGTGTCGATCACCACGGTGGCATAGCGGCGCCGACGAGGCAGAGCGGAATCGTCTACGCCGATCACCCGGGGCGTCCGCCCGGTGGGCAACGGGATGCGCAGGGCGCGCAGGGGAGTGTGACGGGACAGGCCCATGGCCAGCATCGCCGGCAGACGCGACCCTGCCCGGCCCGCCAACTCCTTGAGCACGGCTTTGACCTGCCCGTTCAAACGGGCCGTGCGGCGCTGGTATCCCTCCAGCACCCCGGGAACCTGTTCCCGGAAGGTGTGGCGACAGCCACGCGTGGGGTACACCAGACGCCGCACCCGCACACGGACCACCACTCGGCGCCCGTCGACCGGAACATCCGCCACCGTCCGCCAGTCCTCTAAGTCAGGTAGGCGGTGACGTGCCCGGCAGTGACGTGCACGTCACTATCGAACGCGCAGACCGGGCACAGCGGTAGCTCATCGTCGCCAGCGGCGGGGAGTCGGTGTGCGCTCGGGTAGGCGTCCCCGCACACGACGCACTGTGCCTGGTTGGGTGTGCGCCTCGAAGCCGGTCGGGGTCAGCGGAGCGGCCATCTCCACCGTCAGCGGCTGGGACACATCGAGCCGCGTGCCGTCGTCCGGGTCCGGGGCATCAGGACTGGGGCGTGTCGTCGAACTCGAGGCGCTGGCGCGCCGGCTCGGCCAGCCGGTCGAGCAGGTCGTCCTCGCGGTAGACACGGCCGGCCTCCAGGAAGTCGGGGGCGGGCGCAAGCGGGACGAACAGGTTGCCGTCGCCGTCGAGCTGCCGTAGCCAGAGCGCGACAACGTAGATCCCTGGGATCTTCAGCAGGTGCGGCTCGTAGGTGTCGGTCTGCACCTCCGGTGCCCCGGCGAGGTCGCGGAGGGTCCAGGCGGTCGACTGCACGTACGGCCCCTCGTTGACCTGCTCGAATCGTTCCGGCTGGCCGTTTGCGTCGGTGGCGACCTCACTGCTGGCCACGGCGGTCGACTCGGTGGTGACCAGAAAGCGCCAACCGGTGGTCGGGGCCTCGGTGAGCGGCCGGCGGGCGGCGACGGCGTCCAGCCCCACGTGGTGGACCGGGTGCGGTGCCGACAGCACGGCGTTGTCCGCCGGTGCGGTCATCAGGGCGACCCCGCCCGCCGTTGCGAACTGGGCGGAGCGGGCGATCTCCCGCAGCCCAGTCATCGCGGTCGTTTCAGTTTCCGAGGGTGGGGTGGCGAACTGGATTCCCATGGTCAGTCCCGGGTGAAGTAGGTGTGCGTCCAGGTTCCGGTGCCCTGGTACGCGGTACGGAAAGTGTCGTAGCTAGGAAAGGACTGCCCGTACCACGGGTCCTGGATGGCCAGGTAGATCGTGCTGTAGTCCAGGTAGCCGCTGATCACGGCGAAGTGGGCACCGCCGCCGCTCCAGGCGATACGCGCGCCCACCGGCCGGCCGGCGTCGATCTCGGAGCGGATCGCGGTCATGGTCAGCGCGTTAGCCTGCCAGTGGTCGAGGTTGCCGACCCGATTCAGTGCGCGGTCGAGGTACCAGGGCTGGTTGCATCGCGGGGCCGATCCGTAGGAGCAGCAGGTCGACTGGCCGAGTTCGGCGTTCGCCAGATAACACTGGCACCAGCCGCTGGTGGGGTTGTAGAAGAGCGAGACGCTGGTGGCGGTCGCGCTCCAGCACCAGTTGGTCTGCTGCTGGTACTGCATGAGGAAGGCGAGTTGGCGGGTGTCCTGGACCGCTTCCTGGACGGTTGTCGCCATGTTCCCACTCCTTGCCGATGCGGACTCGATGGTCGCCGCGGGCGGGTGTCGGCAACCCGCACGATGGGTAATGCTTAGATGACTCTAGGTTACTTCTCGGCTTGTTGTGGCCGGTTCGGCGAAACCGTGGCCGGCACCGTGCGGGGCGAAGCGATCGCCTAGATCCATCCGTCCAGACTCCCTACCGGGAGTATCTCTCTACCTCTGACTGAACGTTCGGTACCGTTCCGCGCCGGCCTTGTTGCTGCGACAACGCGCTCTGTGGGATTGCGAGTGGGACCTGCTCCGCGAGACGCGCTGGGTGTGCCGGTCGCTTGACCATAGGCGATGATGGCGGGCATGCGGCTGCTCATACTCGATGGAACCTGGTTCCTCGGGCGGGCTCTCGGTGAACTCGCACTGGCCTCGGGCTGGTCGGTGACGACGCGGACCACGCCTCGACAAGCTGCACGCCGACAAAGGCTACGACTACCCCCACCTGCGCCGCATGCTCCGTGCCCGCGGCATCCGACCCCGCATCGCCCGTCGCGGCATCGACTCGCCGAACCGTCTCGGCCGGCACCGCCAGGTGATCCGAGAAGACGTTCGCCTGGTTCACCGGCTACCGCCGGCTGACCATCCGCTACGAACGCTCGGCCAGCCTCTACTGCGCGTTCGTCACCCTCGCCGCCGCCCTCACCTGCGACAAGCGCTGCACGAAACCGATTGCGGAAAATCGGATCAGCGACCTCGGAGGCGACTGTCTATAGATCGACGATCGCCAGATCGTACGTACCCGGACTATCTGGACCTTCCCCCGTGGATGCGTCCGGTCGTATCGGACAACCGCGCTCCACCGCCGCCCCACCGCGACGCGACGATCTCGGCGGCGACGCTGACGGCGGTCTCTTCAGGGGACCGGGCGCCCAGATCAAGACCGATCGGGGAGCTGAGCCGGGCGAGCGCCTGCTCGGCGACACCGGCCTCGCGCAGCCGAGCGAAGCGGTCGTCGTGGGTACGCCGGGAACCCATCGCCCCGACATACGCCAGCGGCAGATGCAGAGCGGTCTGCAACACCGGCACGTCGAACTTCGGATCATGGGTGAGCACACACACCACAGTGCGCTCGTCGATCCGGCCGGCCTCGGCCTCGGCCGCCAGATAGCGGTGCGGCCAGTCGACCACCACCTCGTCGGCGTCGGGAAAACGCCGCGCGGTGGCGAACACCGGCCGGGCGTCACACACGGTCACCCGGTAGCCGAGAAACGCGCCGATCCGGGCGACGGCGGCGGCGACGTCGGTCGCCCCGAACACGATCATGCGAGCCGGTGGCGCATACGAGCTGACCAGCACGTCGAGGTCGGCCTCGCAACGCTCTCCGCCCGGGCCGTAGCACAGAACCCCGGTCCGTCCGGCGGCGAGCAGCCCGCGACCGTCATCGGCGACCGCGTCATCGAGCCGGGCGGATCCCAGCGTGCCGCGCCGCCCCTCGGGCCACAGGACCATCCGCCGCCCGAGCCGCGCGGGCGGACCCGACACGCAGGTCAGGGTAGCCACCGGGACTCCAGTGGTAATCGCTTCGGCGACCTCGGGCAGGTCGGGGAAGGTGTCCGGGTCGATCCGTTCGACGTACAGCTGGATGCTGCCGCCGCAGGTCAACCCGACCCCGAACGCGTCGTCGTCGCTGACGCCGTACCGCACGGTCCGCCGCTGGCCGGTGGCGACGACCTCCCGGCACACCTCGTACACGGCGGCCTCCACACAGCCGCCGGAGACGCTGCCCACCACGGAGCCGTCGGGACCGACCAGCATGGTGGCACCGGGTGGACGGGGCGCGCTATGCCAGGTGGCGGTCACGGTGGCCATACCGACCGGCTGCCCCGCCCGCCACCACCGGAGCAGGTCGTCGAGCACGTCACGCATCGACGACCCCTGGCACATCCAGGTCGGCATCGTCGGCCACGTCGCCGCACGGCACGATGCGCAGATCCGCCAGGTGGGCGCGGAGATAGTCCCGGGCACCGGCGTCACCACGCGCCGTGGCCGCCACGTCCCCCCACCGTTCGCGGCCGAGCAGAACCGGGTGCCCACGGCGGCCGTCGCCGTATCCGGCGGCGGCGAGACTGTCAGGCGTGGCACCCGAGGCGACGCGCCGCACCGCGGCCGCCGTGACGCCGGGCATGTCGACCAGCAGCACGACGGCGGCGACAGCAGGCCCACCGGCCAGCGCGGCCAGCCCGGCCCGCAACGAGGACGCCATGCCCGTCTCCCAGTGCGGGTTGTCCACCACCTCGACGTGGGCCATATCGGCCGAGGCGCGCACCTGGTCGGCGCCGGCACCGAGCACGACCAGGACCGGCGCACAGCCGGCGCCACGCAGAGTGTTCCCCGCCCGCTCGACGAGCAGCCGCCCCTCGTACCGCACCAGGGCCTTCGGCCGACCGTAGCGACGCCCGGCACCTGCGGCAAGGAGGAGCCCGGCAACGGTCATGCGCCCGAATATAGCCCTGGCCGGAACGGTCTCCGCTTGTCAACTAACTCACGGGATCGACTGTGACGGATCAGTCGATTGGTGGTGAGCCGGAGTCGCGGGGTGGGTGCGGCGCCCCTGTACCATGCCAGAACTCGTCGCACATGCTGTGCGCTCGGTTTTCTCGGCTCAGGCTGATGATCGCCGGTATGGTCGTGCGGTTGCTGCACCTGGGAATGATCCGCCTATTCAGCCGCAATGGGCTGTAACTGTGAAGCGTCGGATGCGATCCAATGACACAAGACCGCCGCGTTACGCGGGCCACGGCCTCCCGTGGCTGGATTGGTTTAGCGATCATGCGCGCCAGCGCCCGCCGGACCCGACCGGACATCCCCGGAACCCCACGAACCGGCCAGTACGTAGGGGATGCTCGTCGGACGAGCAGCCAGCGTTCCGAATGCTCAAGGTCAAGACCGGCAGGAAGGACACAGTCGTGACCACGGTCGTGGCCGCCGGACCCGTCCATGTCGATGCGATCGCCGCACTTGTCGAAGAGTTGCACACCTCCTACGGCGAGACCGACGTCGAGCCCCGTGACGTGCGGATCCGTCAGACCAACGAAGCGCTCTTCGGCGATCCGCCCTTGGCATGCTGTGCTCGTCGGGGACGCGCAGGCGCTCGTCGGGCTGGCGACTACTCCTCCTGTGGCCAGCCGCCGGCCTGACCCGCTCGCTCTATCTGGAGGAGCTGTACGTGGCGGAGACAGCCAGGGGGCGGGGTCTCGGAACGGCCTCGTGCGCGCGTCAAAGCGCGCGAGGATCCGCCGGATGGTCTTTGTTCGCGAGTTCAGGGCTCTGGCGCGACGACGTCGTGGGCAGGATCGGTAGCCGGCACGCGTGCGGCCGCGCCGGCCGATCCGTGATCTGCTACTCCTGGCCAGGCGTACCGTCATCAGGGTCCGGATCCCGCTCTGCCTCGATTACGTCCTCGAGTCCTTCCCGGCTGCCGTCCCCGACGCTCCTGCGGCCTCGGACACTGCGAATGATCCGTCCGGCCGCAGCGCGAACGGCGTCGGCAACCAGGTTCGAGGCGGCCCCGGCACCGACCGATACCACGATGGTCACCAGTTCCGAGATGCCGAAGCCGTGGCCGGGTTCGCGTCCATCGAGCCGGATCGTGATGGACTCCATCGGGCCGTCTCCGACCCAAACGCCTTCTCGGAAGAGAGTGGTTTCGGCATAGGGTGTCGAGTCGACTTCCAGTTCCAGGATGAGCGACACGGCAGGTTCCACATCTTGCTCCGATCTTCAGTCAGGCGCGAGAGCGCCCGGCTTGGTAATCTAGGGGTTCGTGGTCGTGTCGGCGGTACCGATGTCGGGCCTGCTGCGCGATGCGTCCCGCGAGGCGTGGAGCATCGCCTTGATGACCTTTGCCTCGGCTTCTGCCGGACCCAGGAGCCTCTTCCAGCCGAATTCGTTGATCATGTCGTTGGAGAGTTCCCGCACCGCCGGGGTGCCAAGCCGCCGGATGTCGGCCTTCGCCTGCATCAGGATGACAGTGCCGATCGACTCTTCCAGATTCTGTTCGGTGGTGATCCTGCGGGCTGGCA
Source organism: Micromonospora sp. KC207 (assembly GCF_004348615.1). Taxonomy (NCBI): domain Bacteria; kingdom Bacillati; phylum Actinomycetota; class Actinomycetes; order Micromonosporales; family Micromonosporaceae; genus Micromonospora; species Micromonospora sp. KC207. The sequence goes on along the minus strand of NZ_SMKJ01000119.1, from coordinate 8,567 downwards.
TCAGGTCGTACATCAGTGATTCGCGACCGGCAATGGCCTTCTGGTTCCAATCCACGGGGACCTCATTGACGACTCCACCGACGATGCGATCCAGCTTCAGGAATCCGAAGAACCATCTCATCGCAGTCCATACGTCTCCCGCGTTCGCGCGTACGTCCCCGGGAAGCGGAGCTCCCAGGATTAGGCGGTAGGCGAGACTGTCGGCCTCTCGTTCGGCTTCCTGCGAAGGCGTATCGGGTAGGTCCGCGTGCAGCACCATGTGAGCGTATTCATGGGCCAGCATGAAGTTCAGCTGCAGCGCAGTGGTCAACTGCGCCTGCCGAAGCGCCGATCGGGAACTCGCTCTGGGGATCGGCAACGAACTGATTTCCAAGTCCCGGTACAGCGACAGCAGGTGCGGCATGAACGCCCGGTAGTCCAGTAGGGAGAGCACTTCGTCCTGCCCGCGGCCAACGTCCGTGACCTCGTAAACGCCATTCCAGAGCATCAGGTTGAGCGTGCGTAGAAACTCCCTGCTGACCGCGGACACTTCGATGCGCTGCTGCGATGGAAAGGACCTCGCGTAGAGCCTCGTCTCCCACGTGGGGACCAGTTTCACCTGATCGATGTCTGCGCGCAGATCGCGCAACGCGCCCTTCATGACGCCATCGGTCCTCTCGGCCCACGGCGGCAATGGTAGGCCGTTTCGCTCCAACGTTGGGCCGACGTTCAGCGCTTTGTCGTAGCAGATCTGACTGTATTGACGGAACTGCTTGACGTCCCGCTCGCCGACATCACGTCCCAGCACGACCGCCGATCGCAACAGGTAGTGGATGACGCTAAGATGGCGCAACGGGTCTGCGGCATGCAGATGCCAGGCTCTCCCGCCTCGGACCCAGGCACCCTCTCTGAGCATGTAGTCGTTGTAACCGTCTTGGTCCATGAAGATGTCATTGACCGCGCGCCTCCGCTTACGCCTGCGCCACATGCTACTCCAGTCAATCAAGCAAGCTTGTCAGCTGCCGGAAGTGATTACCGCACGCCCAGAAGTGGTGTTCGCTCAATCGTCCCTCATGCCGCGGCCCGGTCGACCCTCCACGCTTCCATCGGCTTTCATGACACGCTGGACAAGCGTAGCGGTCCCAGCAAGCCCTAACCCGTGATGATCTTCAATTTGCCCCTGCAGAGTGCTACCTGCAAACGAACGGCGTGCTCGGTTGTTCACGGACCCATACGAAACGGTGGCAAGGCACGCGAACCAGCGCTGACCGCCCCTGGCGCTGCTGTACTGCGAACGTTGGCCGACCGAACCCAGCATCGACGCGCGGGGTACATCATCCTCGTTGGCCACGTTGCTGACATGCAGGTTTGATAGCGGTGCAGGTCAGAGCACTGCCCGGACCGTTGCAGGTCGGTAGACCCAACGTCGTGCATGAAGCCGACATCGGCGGACGCCGCATGGCGTTGTACCCGAGACGGCAGGACTGGGAGGCCCCTCGCCGGGATGCCGCACTGGGCAGCAGCGGCCACGACGACATGCACGGGGAGATCGAAACCTCCCTGCTGCTGCACCTGTGCCCCGAACTCGTCCGCGACAGCCACCGGGCAGCTGATCACCGCGCCGAGCGTCCGGACCTTGTACCTGCCGAGAATGTCGTCCGGGCAGGTCAGGCCGCATGTTCGTACTCGTGCAGGATGCCGCCGAAGCGGTCACGACGACGGATGTTCAGGCGGTCGAGCCTGTGCGGGTCGGTGATCGGTTCGGGTAGCGGTGTGAGTGGCCGGACGTTGGCGATGCCCTGATGCGGGCGGTGCTCGTTGTAGAAGATCTCGTACTCGCGCAGCGCATGCAGTAGGTGCCGCTGGTTAAGGAGGTTAAGGATCAGTGTCCGGTCGAGGAGTTCGTGGCGGCAGGTCCGTACCCAGCGTTCCATGATCGCGTTCATCCGGGGTATCCGGACGCCGGTGCGTACTACGGTGATGCCGGCGTCGGCGAGAATCGTGTCGAACGCGGTCGGGGTACTTGCCGTCCCTGTCCCGGATCAGGTACTTCATCGGGCAGCCCGCGTCTTCGAGGTCCATGACCAGGTTGCGGGCAAGCAGGGCCACCCACGCCGCGGTCGGGTGCGCGGTCGCACCGAGGATCCGGACCCGGCGGGTGGCATGGTCGATGACCGCGAGGACGTAGAGGCGGGCGCCGGTCAGCGTGGTCGTGACGAACGTCCGCCGCCGACAGCCGCTGCTGACGCAGGCGGACCGTTGAACCGTCAACGCGACCAGCACCTCGTGGCCACCCAACCTGACATCAGCCAACCGCCGCGTGTAACGACCGTGCACAGTGCTCGACCAGACGCCACAGACTCCGCACGCCGCCCGCACCGTCCGCGTCGCCGCAGTTCGTGGCGTCGCGCTCGTCGTCCACGTCAGGCCCGGGTTCGGGCTCGTGATGGGATGGCTGCGCCATGGTCATCTGCTGGCAGCTACGGCGGCGTGCGCCGTGCGGGCGATGAGTTCGTGGCCCAACGCGTTGGGGTGGTCGCCGTCGTCGGCGAGCAGGTCGGTGGGGTCCTGGTCTCCGGTGATGCCCTTGAATGCCGGGTAGGTGGGCACGTAGAGTGCGGCCGTCTCAGCGGCCGCGTCGTGCAGGGCATGGTTGACGTATCGGGTGGCGGTCGCCGACTGCGCCATGCCGGCATCGCCGTACTCGGCAAGCCCCACGGAGCCGTCCTTCACGACGTTCCAGTAGCCGAGCACAAGCACCGTGACGGGGCCGTCGTGCAACTCGCGGATCCGGTCAATCGTGGCGGCCACGTTGGCCCCGACTCGCGCCGCGACCTGCCGGTAGGTGCCGTCGCCGTCGCCGTCGGCGTCGAACGCGGCGGCCAGATCGTTCGCGCCAACCATGATCATGATGACGCCAGCCTGGCGCAGGTCGTCGTCCGTGTCAGGGGACTTGAGCTGCGCCCACACATCGTCGGAGCTGAAGCCGCCGCGAGCGAGGTTGACGGACGGCACGGCAGGCACCTGCATGCGGGCGTACAGGTCCGGGAAAGGCACGCAGTCGCAGGCCGACCCGGCTGGCACGGAGTCGCCGAGCGCGACCACCGCGCCCGGGGCGGCGGGCCGCGCCGTGGGTGGCGGCGGCGGTTCGCCGGCGCTGATCGCAGGCGCCAGGAGCACGGCGATCGCAGCGACGCGTCGCAGGGCGGTGCGTCGCCGCGCCCCCTCTGCCATCACCCCACCTCGAGCGGTTCGAGGGATGGCACGGAGGCGCCACCGTCGCCGCGCCGCGCCCGGCGCCACCCGGTCGGCAGGAACGCCTCCGCCTTCAGTACGGCCATGGCGATCCGGGGCAAATCGCGGGCAGTAGGGAAGCACAGGTAACGCGACTGCCACTCCGGCTGGTACTTGGCGTTCGCTCGGTACAGCGACTCGATCTGCCAGAACCGGGAGGCCAGCCGCAGCAGTCGGTGCCAGATCCGCAGGACGGGCCCGGCCCCCAGCCCCTCGGCTCGGGCGAAGACCGAGCGCAGCACGGCGAAGTTCAGCGACAGCCGCCCCACGCCTAGGCCGGGTGCCGCCTCGATCGCGCTGACCACCATGAGCTCCATCACGCCGTTGACTGCGGAGCGGTCGCCACGCATGAGGTCCAGCGACAGCCCGTCGTCTCCCCATGGTACGAACTGCAGCACGCCACGCAGCCGCGCGCTGCTGTCGTGGCAGAGCACGAGCACGCAGTCGCCGTCCTGCGGGTCGCCGATGCGGGACAGCGCCATCGAAAAGCCGCGCTCCACCGGGCCGTCCCGGAACTGGCGGGCCGCACGTACCGCCTCCGCCAGTGCGGCCGGCGGCAGGTCGCGCTGGCGGATCACCTCGCTGGTGTACCCGGCGCGCTTCGCGCGGGCAACCGCCTGGCGCACGGCGCGCATCGGCCGGCCCTCGAGGCTGAACCCGGCCGCGTCCACCACTGCCTCGTCGCCGATCTCCACCACGTCCAGGCCACTGCGGCGGTACGACCGTCCGCCGGAAGGGCCACAGCCGAGCACCGCCGGGGTCCACCCATGCCGGGCGCTGTCGGCCAGCCACGCGTCGATCGCCTGCGACCACGCATCCTGGTCGCCGATCGGGTCACCGGTGGCGAGGCTGACCCCGTTGATGACGCGATACGGCACGGCAGCCTTCCCCGATGGCGCCCACATCAGCAGCTTGTCCCTGCGCAAGGCGAAGTAGCTCAGCGAGTCGGCCGTGCCGTACCGGCGCAGCAGCTCGCGTAGCCGGTGGTCCTGTTCCACGGTCCGCTCGTCGGCATCGCGCCGGGCGTGGCGCAGCAGCAGCACCGTGGCGGCGCCGACCGCGAGCAGCCCGAACGCGCCGGTGGTGAGGCTCACCGCCTCGGCGCCCAGCGCGTGTCGGAATCGCAGCGGGCCGGGTGCGCCGACCAGACCGAGCGCGGCGTGCTCTGCCCACAGCCGCACGCCCGGCGTACCGACCAGGCGGTTCGGCCGTAGGGCTATCTCCAGCATGCCGAGCGTGAAGCCGGCGCCCGCAAAGCCGGCGAACGCCGCCAGCGCCCGCCACGGACTGCGCGGATCGGTGACCGCCCGGAACTGGCCGTGCACCGCGACCAGCATGGCCAGCAGTGCGCCCGAGACCGCCGCCGCGTCAAAATCGAGCCCCTTGGCGATGTGCAGGATCATGCCGATGCTGGCCAGGAAGACGGCCAACCGCCAGGCGCTGCGCTTGCCCCGCCGCAGCCCCGCGCCCAGGTAGACCAGCAGCGCCCCGCTGACCGCCGTGGCCGCGCGGGCGGTGAGGACGCCAGTCATCGGCAGGTACTCCGCCAGGACCTCCAGCCCGCCACGACGCGGCGGCAGGAGCCAGGTGAGGATGGTGAACACGCCGGCCGCCTGTACAAGCCGGGCTACGCCGGCCCGCGTCAGCGGCGGGCGTGGCCGCCAGGGCTCGCCGGCGGATGCCGTGCCTCCGTGCGACGTCATGAGGCCATCGTCGGCCGCCTCGCTGAGCCCGACCAGCGTGCACGCTGTGAATAACCTGAGCCGCCCACACCACCGCGTTCAGCGATCCTCCAGCAAATGCTGCAGCTTCTCACAGCCAACAGGTGGACCATCAGCCCTACCCGGCACGGTTCAGGGCGTGGAGGTGGACATGGCACTGACTGGCATTTCGTTACTCGTCCTGGCAGGGCTGGCTGCCGTCGGGGCGGCCGCCGCAACCGTTGTCGGCTGGCGGCAGTTCGGTCGGCTCCGCATCCCGGCACGGGTGGTGGGCGTGCTGCTGACGCAGACCCTGGTGCTGGTGACCGTGGGGCTGGCGGTCAACCGTTCCGCGCAATTCTATACGAACTGGGACGACCTGCTGACTCAGGCCACCGCCGGCGGCCGTCACCATGTCAGCACGCCCGGCAAGCTGGACCAGTGGGTGCGCCAGCACGACCACAGCGACTCCGCGCAGCCGTTCGCCTTCCAGTGGCGACCGAACGGGTGGGCCGACTGGCACCTGGCCGCCCCACCAACCGTCACCGTACCCACCGATTACCTGCGCAACCCCGGTTGGCGGTACCCGGCGCTGCTGGTCCTCACCAGCGCGGAGGACGGATGGGGCAATGCGGCCCCGACTGATCTGGCCCGCTCGGCGCAGACGGCGGCAGGACCGGCCGTGCTGATCTTCGCCCACACCACCCCGGCAACGTCGGTACCGACGCTGGCCATGACGTTGCCCGACCAACTGAGCCGGGACCTGCGCGTCACCGGGCACAGCTGGGCCCTGGTGTCGTCAGCGCGGCAGGAGCCGTTCGCCCGCCAGATGGTGCTGGCCGCACCCGGCCGCTATCCGGCGCTGGCGGTGGTTCCCACCGGTGCAGGGCGCGGCCGGCCCGCTGGCACGGCCACACCGCAAGGGCTGCCGGTGGGCGTGACGGTAGCTGTGCTGGGCACTCCGGCGCGTACCGCCACCGGCCGCCCGGCCGCAGCGCCCCGTGTCGGCTCCACCGGGCCGTCCGGCTTGGACGCGTTGCGGGCGGCCCTGCTCTGGGCGATCCGGCAGTTGCCCGCCCCTCTGCCCGAGTCCGCGCCACTGGTGCGGCAGGTGCGTACACCGCACGGCCAGCCCAGCCCGGCACTGCCGCCCCACCCCGTGCGGCCGCCCGCAGGCACTGCCAACACGTCCGCTTAGGAGGGAAAGATGGCACCGGACAGCCTCGCGCTCCTGCTGCTCGCCGTTGCGGCGGCCGTCGTCGCCGCCGTCGCGCTGGCAGTGGCCTGGGACCGTGGCAGCGGATGGCGGCGGGTGGCAATGCGGGCCGGCAGCGCCAGCCTCTGCGTGGCAACCGTCCTCGCCGCTGCCCTGGTATGGGTCAACCGCCAGGTCGAAACCTACACCTCGTGGTCCGATCTGACGGGCGCACCACCGGCCGCAGCTGCGCTTTCGGATCCGCCGCCGCCCGGCGGTGGATCCGGTGGACGCCTGGTCAACCTCACCGTCCCCGGTAAGGCCAGCGGTCTCTCGTTGCCGATGATGGTGTACCTGCCGGCCGCCTACGACGCGCGCCCCACCGCCCGCTTCCCGGTCATCGAGGCCCTGCACGGCTACCCGTCCTCACCGATGGGGTGGACGAAGACCCTGCGCGCACCCGAATACCTGGACCAGGAGATCGCCGCGGGTCGGATGGCACCGACCGTGATGCTGTTCCCGTACATAACGCCGGACCGGTTGCTGGACACCGAGTGCACCAACCTCAGCCACGGACCGCAGGCCGAGACGTACCTGACCGTCGACGTGCCGGCAGCCGTCAAGAGCCAACTGCGCGTACGGACCGACCGGGCCAGCTGGGGGCTGATCGGCTATTCGGCCGGTGCCTTCTGTGCCGCCAATCTGGCCCTGCGCCACCCGACCGAATACGCAGCCGCGGCCAGCCTCTCCGGCTACACCACCCCAGGCATCACCGTCGGGGACGGCTCCGAGCACACCCTGAACAACGATGCCTGGCGCTTGCAGCACCTACCGCGACCCGCCATCGCGCTTTACCTTGGCTGCGCCCGCGCTGACCACCCGTCCCTGCGCAGCACCACCACCCTGGCGCGGCTAGCCCGCCCGCCGGTGAGCGTCACCACCGGATACGTCAACGGCGGTGGCCACAACGCCGGCACCTGGCTGGCGATGGAGCCAACCGCGTTTGACTGGCTCTCCAGTTGGCTGGCCCGACCCCTGGCAGCAGGCTGACGCCAGGTGCCCCACCAACCATCAGGTGTCAAAGCGACCAGCGATTCGGCGACCGGCCGCAGGAAGGCGCCCGGTGCCCGCCGGCGTCGCTGCCGGAGGCCACCACCGCGTCGAGTCCGGCGGCTTCGTGATGTGCCGGGTCTTGGGGCGCTGACGTTCTGGCAGCTGTCCTTGATCAACCTGCTACGGATTGACTCCCGACCGCGCCACCCGCCAGCTGCCGCTGATGTCGCGTCCGAAGCAGCTCGCCGGGCAGTTGGCGTTGTTCACGATCCTTGACGTCGCTATGACCGCTGGCCTGCAACAACATCTGGCGAATGCGAGGACGGCTGCCGCACGCCACGGGCGCTATCGTGACCCTCGAATGACTCTTCGCCATCATCGTCGTGTCCCACCGCGAGTTCTTGGCGGTGAAGAGGGTGTTCAGCCGAGTGGGAGTCCGATGAGTGCTGCGCAGAGGCCGAGGGCGGCGCAGGCACCGAGGGTGCGCAGCACGGACCAGCGCAGCGCGAAGACCAGGCCGATGGCGACGACCGCGATCGTCGCGGTGACCGGCCGGATGCTGGCCAGTTCGGGCAGGTCGAGGCGCACCGGCCCCCAGGTGTATGTGGTGCTGGTGGCGAAGAGGGTGTGGACGGCGAAGTAGACGCCGAGGTTGGCGATGACTCCGACGACAGCGGCGGTGATGCCGGTCAGCGCGGCGGACAGGGCGCGGTTGCCGCGCAGCCGCTCGACGTAGGACGCGCCGAGCAGGATGAACAGGAAGCTGGGCACGAAGGTGACCCAGGTGGTGAGCACAGAGCCGAGGACGGCGGCGATCCACGGGTTGAGTGGTCCTGGGTGGTGGTAGGCGCCGAGGAAGGCTACGAACTGCACGACCATGATCAGTGGTCCGGGGGTGGTTTCGGCCAGCGCCAGGCCGCGGATCATGTCTTTGGCCGACAGCCACCCGTAGATGTCGACGGCCTGCTGGGCGACGTAGGCGAGGACGGCGTAGGCGCCGCCGAAGGTGATCAGCGCGGTACCGGAGAAAAACATGCCCTGGGTGGTCAGAGTGCTGCGCGGCCCGGTGAGCACAGCGACTGCCACGACCGGGACCGCCCAGACCAGAACGCCAATGCCGAGGATCTTGACGAGCCGGCCGCGGGAGGGTGGCTCGTCACGCAGGTGGTCGTCGGCGATCAACGGAGCGGGCCTGTCCTGGGAACTGGCTGCCGCTGGACTCCGGTGGATGACAGAGGGCGCCCACCGGCCCAGCGCCCAGCCGATGACGGCGGCGCAGGCGATGACGGCGGGGAACGGCACGGCGAAGACCGCCAGAGCGACGAGAGCGGCGGCTGCGATAGCGA
>NZ_SMKJ01000118.1:0-18809 GCF_004348615.1 Micromonospora sp. KC207 | reverse complement strand
GTCCAGGCGGGGTGGGCGGTGCCGGCCGGCCGGCGCGTCGTTGGTCGCGGCCGGTCCGACTGGGAAGTGCCGGGTGTTGCGGCCCCCCCGCGGCGTACCGGTCGGGGGTGCGGACTCCCGTTGCCCCGGCAGGTCCTCGGGGCGACCCTCGCCGCCCAACGGCCGGTGCCGGGAGCGCCCTTGCCCGGCGGGTCGGGCCGGCGAGCGGAGGGCGGCCCGCAGCAGGTCGATCTCGGCCTCGCTGGCGGCCAGCCGCCGACGCAGGGTGGCGTTCTCCTGGAGCAGGTGTGCGACCGTCGTCCGGGTCCGGTCGTCCGGCCGGGTGCCGGCCGCGTCGGTCACGGGCCGGGCCGGATCGCCCGCGTCCGGCTCGACCCCGGCATCGGGGTGGGTCGTGCCGTCCGCCGGGCGAGGCCCCGACGGCGGCCGCTCACCCCGGGCCGCCTCGTACAGCCGCTCGAAGTGGCCCAGGGCCGCCTCCCGCTCGTCCGCCGGGACGGTGCACTCGACGACCAGGACGACGGTCTGCCAGGGGGGTCCCTTCGTCTCGGCGGTGAAGTGCCGGGACAGCCGCTTGCGCCAGGTGTCCCGGTCGCGGCCGGGCCGGTCGCGGCAGATCCGCTCGGCCAGCCTGCTCCAGGTGTCGACCGCGCCGATCCCCGGGCACCTCTCGACGACGTCGCGGACCGCCAGCCCGTACGCGGACACGGCCGGGGACCCGTACCGGGACTCGTACTCGGCGGCCAGTTGCTCGCGGGGGACGAGCCAGTGCCGCCGATGCCACGCCGGTGCCGAGGACGGCGTGTTGGTGTCGGAGGTCATGCCGGACCTTTCGCAGGGCTGCTGATTCCGGAACGTATTTGTACCCCCTCCGACCAGACAATGCGCACCTTGATCTGTGTCCGGGTCGGCTTTCTGGCCGGGTTGTTGTCCGGGTAGGACGGTCGCATTCCGCGTGACGTCTGGTGCTGAACCGGTTGTGGCGACGGTGCTGCCGCCGGCCGCGACGATCATCCACTTTGGCCGGGTGTCGACCGGCCACCCGGCCAGAGTCCCGCGCTGAGACGCAGGACCGGTCGTTGTTCCCGTCATGCGGCCGGTCACCGTCGAACTGTTTCGGCGGATTGTCGGACGCGCAATTCGCTCGATGGAAATTCCATCGGTGCACTTGCGTCCTCGGGATGGAGAAATGGAAAGCGGAAGACCGATCGACGGCGCGCCCCCGCGCGTCGACTGCCGTCGCGTGGCCCGGTGCCTGCGGTCGATGTCCCTGTTCGCCGAGGGGGCCGCGGCGATGGCCCTCGCTCTTGGTCGAGAGGACGCCGTGTCGTGCGCGGTTGTCCTCTCGGCGGTGCTCCGCAGCGCCGCCGAGGTGGTGGAGGGACCCTTGCGGCCCTGATTTTCGGGCGTTCTGGTTCCCTGGAGGGACCACCGGCCGTCCGGCGTCGCCCGTCGGCCGTCCCCACGAGGGGCGGCGGCGTGTGACGACACCCCGGCGGCCCGATGTCACAGCGAGGTGACCATGAGCCAGATGCCAGCGGCGGTGTCGATCCGGGAGGTCGGGCCGCGCGACGGGCTCCAGAACGAGGAGCCGATTCCGACCGACGCCAAGGTGCGGCTGATCGACGCGCTCTCCGCCACCGGCGTGCGCCGTATCGAGGCGGTGTCGTTCGTGCACCCGAAGGCGATCCCGCAGATGGCCGACGCGGACGAGGTGTGGCGGCGGGTCGCGAGGGCCGACGGGGTGCGGTATTCGGCGCTGGTGCCCAACACCCGGGGCGCGCAGCGGGCCCTGGCTGCGGGGTTCACCGAGATCGAGGTGGTCGTCTCGGCGAGCGACACGCACAACCGGCGTAACGTCAACCGGTCCACCGAGGAGTCGCTCGACGACATCGCCGAGCTGATCGACCTGCTGCACGGGGCTGGCGCGACCGTCGAGGTGATCGTGGCGACCAGCTTTGGCTGCCCGTACGAGGGGGACGTCGACCCGGCGCGGGTCGCCGGCATCGTCGACCGGGTGGTCCGCGACGGCGCGGACCGGGTCGCCTTCGGCGACACCACGGGCATGGGTACGCCGCGCCGCGTCCGCGAGCTGCTGACCGCGGTACGCGACCGCGACGCGCGCGTCCCCGTGCTGCTGCACTTCCACAACACCCGGGGCACCGCGCTGGCGAACCTGCTGACCGCCCTGGAGCTGGGGGTGACCGAGTTCGACGCCAGCGTCGGCGGCCTCGGCGGCTGCCCGTACGCGCCGGGGGCCAGCGGCAACCTGGCCACCGAGGAGGCGGTGCACATGCTGCACGACATGGGCATCGACACCGGCATCGACCTGGCCGCCCTCATCGAGGCGGCGGAGCTTGCCGAGCAGCTGCTCGGCAAGAAGCTCCCCTCCGGAGTCCTGCGCGCCGGCCCGCGCACCCGCCTGGCCGGTTGACCGGTGTGCAGGGGCGGTGCGTCGTCGCCCCTGCACACCGCAGCCGCTCAGCCCACGGCCACAACGCCCGGTTCTGGGTGCTGGTCGGGTGCCCCGGCGCTCGGCCTCGCCGAGCCGACGGTGGTGTCTTCCCACTCGCCCCGGGTCGCCGACAGGGCGTCGGATGAGCTACCCTAACGATCGTTTAGGGCGGTCGGTGTGCCCGCGCGGCGGCCGGCACGGGTGGCGGCAGTGGGGAGTCGGCGTGACGCTCGACGGTGAGGCACTGGAACAGCTGCGCAAGCGCGCCGGGGCCGGCGGTGCGGACAAGTACCACGCGGCGAACGCCGCCAAGGGCAAGCTCTTCGCCCGCGAGCGGGTGGCGCTCTTGGTCGACGAGGGCTCGTTCGTCGAGGACGGCCTCTACGCCAACGCGCTGGCCGAGGGTCTGCCGGCCGACGGGGTGGTCACCGGCACCGCCACAATCGACGGCCGGCCGGTCTGCCTGATGGCCAACGACTCCACGGTCAAGGCGGGCAGTTGGGGCGCGCGTACCGTGGAGAAGATCATCCGGATCATCGAGCGGGCGTACTCGACCGGCGTTCCGATGGTCTACCTGGTCGACTCGGCCGGCGCGCGGATCACCGACCAGGTCGACCTGTTCCCCGGCCGGCGCGGGGCCGGCAAGATCTTCTGGAACCAGGTCCGCGCCTCCGGCTCGATTCCGCAGGTGTGCGCCCTGTTCGGGCCGAGCGCGGCCGGCGGCGCGTACATTCCAGCGTTCTGCGACGTGGTGGCGATGGTCGACGGCAACGCCAGCATGTATCTCGGCTCCGACCGGATGGTCGAGATGGTGACCGGCGAGAAGACCACCCTGGAGGCGATGGGCGGGGCGCGGGTGCACTGCTCCGAGTCCGGCGTCGGGCACTTCCTGTGCAAGACCGAGGCCGAGGCGCTCGACGTGGTCCGGCGCTACCTGTCGTACCTGCCGGCGAACTGGGCCCAGCCGCCGCCGGCCGTCGAGGCGATCCCCGCGCCGGCCAAGGTCGACCTGGCCGCGCTCGTGCCGGCCAGCGAGCGGCAGGCGTTCGACATGCGCCGGTACGTCAAGGGCCTGCTCGACGACGGCAGCTTCTTCGAGATCCAGGCGCTCTGGGCCAAGGAGCTGACCATCGGCTTCGGTCGGCTCGACGGCGAGGTCGTCGGCGTCGTCGGCAACAACTCGATGTTCAAGGGCGGGGTGCTCTTCGTCGACTCGGCCGACAAGGCGACCCGGTTCGTGCAGCTCTGCGACGCGTTCAACGTGCCGCTGCTGTTCCTCTCCGACGTGCCCGGGTTCATGGTGGGCAGCGCGGTGGAGAAGCAGGGCATCATCCGGCACGGGGCCAAAATGATCACGGCGATCTCCGAGGCGACCGTGCCGAAGATCTGCGTGGTGGTGCGCAAGGCGTACGGCGCGGGCCTCTACGCGATGGCCGGCCCCGGCTTCGAGCCCGACGCGACGATCGCCCTGCCCACCGCGAAGATCGCGGTGATGGGGGCGGAGGCGGCCGTCAACGCCGTCTACGCCAACAAGATCGCCGCCATCGCCGACGAGACGGAGCGGGCCGCCTTCGTCGCCGCCAGGCGCGCCGAGTACGAGCGGGACATCGACGTCGTCCGCCTCGCAAGCGAGCTGGTGGTCGACACGATCGTCGAGCCGCACGACCTGCGCACCGAGCTGGTCCGCCGCTACGCCGCCGCCCGCACCAAGGACCGGCACTTCTCCCGCCGCCGGCACGGAGTCACCCCGGTCTGACCCTTCGCCGCGCCCAGGGCCCGCACCACCACCGCGACGGCCCGCACCACCACCGCGACCCAGGACCACCCCATCCGCCGGTGTCACGAGCGTCCGGCGGAGGACCCGTACAGGAGGAACCGATGGACTTCCGGCTCACCGAGGAGCAAGAGGCGCTGCGGTCCAGCGTGCGGGACTTCGCCCGCGAGATCGTCGCCCCGGTCGTCGCCGAGCACTACGAGAAGCACACCTTCCCGTACGAGGTGATCCGGCAGATGGGCAAGATGGGCCTGTTCGGCCTGCCCTTCCCCGAGGAGCACGGCGGCATGGGCGGCGACTACTTCGCGTTCTGCCTCGCCCTGGAGGAACTGGCCCGGGTCGACTCCAGTGTGGCGATCACCCTGGAGGCTGCGGTCTCCCTCGGTGCGATGCCGATCTTCCGCTTCGGCACGGTCGAGCAGAAGGAGCGGTGGCTGCCGAGGCTGGTCAGCGGGGAGGCACTCGCGGGCTTCGGCCTCACCGAGCCTGGCACCGGCTCGGACGCCGGCGGCACCCGGACCAGGGCCGTCCTGGACCCCTCGACCGACGAATGGGTGATCAACGGCTCGAAGGCGTTCATCACCAACTCGGGCACCGACATCACCGCCCTGGTCACGGTCACCGCTGTCACCGGCACCCGCCCGGACGGGTCGAAGGAGCTGTCCACCATCATCGTCCCCTCCGGTACCCCCGGCTTCACGGTCGCCCCCGGCTACTCCAAGGTCGGCTGGAACGCCTCGGACACCCACGAGCTGACCTTCGACGACTGTCGGGTTCCGGCGGCCAACCTGCTCGGCGAGCGCGGCCGGGGCTTCGCCCAGTTCCTGCGCATCCTCGACGAGGGCCGCATCGCCATCGCCGCCCTGGCCGTCGGCCTCGCCCAGGGCTGCGTCGACGAGTCGATCAAGTACGCCAGCCAGCGCCAGGCGTTCGGCCAGCCGATCGGCAACTACCAGGCCATCCAGTTCAAGATCGCCGACATGGAGCTGAAGGCGCACACCGCCCGCCTCGCGTACTACGACGCGGCGGCCCGGATGCTGGCCGACGAGCCGTTCAAGCGGCAGGCGGCGATCGCCAAGCTGCACGCCAGCACGATCGCCGTGGACAACGCCCGCGAGGCGACCCAGATCCACGGCGGCTACGGCTTCATGAACGAGTACCCGGTAGCCCGGTTCTGGCGGGACTCGAAGATCCTGGAGATCGGCGAGGGCACCAGTGAGGTCCAGCGCATGATCATCGCCCGCGACCTGGGGCTGTGAAAGGAAGGGCCCCCTACTAACGCCTGGGGTAGAGAAGGGTCCCCTTCTCACGCCGCACCCCACCCCACCGGCGGCAGTGTCGGATATCCGCGCCGCCCAGCGTCGGCAGGGCGACGGATGGCTGCCGACCGTCACACCCGATCCGTACCCTTCCTGCCCATGGCTCCCGATCATGGCCGTCCGCCGGGCACGGACGGTCGTACCGGACTGTCGGACCTGCTGCGCACGCACCGGCACGCCGCCGGCCTCACCCAGGCCGAGCTGGCGTCTCGCGCGGGAGTGGGGGTGCGGACGGTCCGGGACCTGGAGCGCGGCCGGTCCGCGCGGCCGCAGCGGACCACCGTCGACCTGCTGGCCGGCGCGCTCGGCCTCGCCGGGCCGGCGCGGGCGGCCTTCGTCGCGGTCGCCCGGGGGACGGCCCCGGCCGACCCGGCCCGCACAGCCACCGAACCACCCTCCCCTACCGCGCCGCCGCCGGGGAGCCCTCAGCCGGTCGGCGCCGGGCCGCCGCCGACCACCCACCCTGGGGGTTCGCCGATCGCGCTCCCGCCCCCGGTCGAGCTGATCGGCCGGGAGCGGGACGTGGCCGAGCTCGTCGAGCTGCTCACCGCCGACCACGGTCAACCGGTGGTCAGCCTGGTCGGGCTGGCCGGGGTGGGCAAGACGGCGCTGGCCCTGGCGGTCGCCCACGCCGTCGCCGCACGGGCCCCGGGCGGTGCCGCCGGAGTGCTTGTCGGGGAGGGCTCGGACGCCGCCGACGTGCTCTCCGCAGCGGCGGCGGTCTTCGGCGCGGCCCGCCCGCCCGACCTCGCGGTTCGGCTCGCCGGCCGCCCGGCACTGCTGCTGATCGACGCGGTGGAGCGGGCACCCGACCCGGTGGCCGAGGCGCTGCACCGGCTCGCCGGGGCGGTGCCCACGCTGCGGGTCCTGGTCACCGGGCGGCACCCGGTCGGCGCGCCGGGGGAACGGGTCTGGCCCGTACCGCCGCTGGACGTGCCCCCGCCCGAACTCGATCCGGCCGACCCGGACGTCCTGGCCGGCTATCCGGCGGTGGCGCTGTTCACGACGCGGCTGGCCCGGGTGCGGCGGGAGCCGCCGGACCCGGCCGAGCTGCCGGCCCTCGCCGCGCTGGCCCGCCGGCTGGGCGGGCTGCCCCTCGCCATCGAGCTGATGGCCGCCCGGGGGCGCATCCTCGACCTCAACGAGATGCTCGACCGGTACGGCGATCGCGTCCTGGACCTCGCCACGTCACCGGTCCGGCCGCCCGGGTCGGAATGGGCGGCGGGAGGCGGGGCGACGGTCACCCTGCGGGACGCGGTGGCGGCCAGCTACCGCCTCCTCGCCCCGGACGAGCGGGCCGCCCTGCGCCGGCTTTCCGCGTTCCGCAACCGCTGGTCGGTGGAGCTGGCCGAGGAGATGCTGGCCGACGACGCCGACCCGGAGGGCACGGTCGCGGTCGACCCGGTGCCGTTGCTGGACCGGTTGCTCCAGCTCGGGCTGCTGAGCGTCCGGGGCGCCGGGCCGTTCCGGTTCCGGCTGCTCGACGCGGTCCGGGAGTTCGCCGCCGAACAGGCCATCGGTGCCGGCGAGCAGTGCGTCGTCCGGCGGCGGCACGCCGAGGTGTTCGCGCGGCTGGTAGCCCGGACGGCCCCCGAGCTGGCCGGCCCGCAACTGGCCTCGGCCGTGCGCCGGCTGGACGAGGCGACCGGCGACATCACCGCGGCGCTGGCCCACGCCGCCGTCGACGACCCGTCGACCGCGCTGCGGCTGGCCGTCGGGCTGGCCCGCTGGTGGCGGTTCCGGGGGCGGGACGTCGTCGGGCGGCAGTGGCTGCGCCGGCTGCTGGCCGACCCGCGTACCGCCGACGCCGATCCGGGGCTGCGCGCCCGGGCGGCGCTCGGCGCGGCCCGGCTGGCCGTCGAGCACGGCGCGGCGGAGCAGGAGCTGCCGGCGGCGCGGGACGCCTGGGCCGTCCTCCACCGGGCCGGCGACGTGGCCGGGGAACTGGAGGCGCGGACGGTGCTCTGCGCGCTGCTGGTCGCGATCGGCGGGCACGACGAGGCGCGCGACCAGGCCGCCGCCGTCCTCGCCCTGGCAACCCGGAACGGGTGGTTGCGTGACATGGCCGTGGCCCAGAACAGCCTCGCCTGGCACGACATCCGGGTGGGTGACCTGGCCGGGGCCCGCCGCCGGCTGGCCGCGATGGACCGGCTTTCCGCCCAGGCCGGTGAGCGGCGGCTGCGCATACTGGCCCGGGCCAACCTCGCCGAGGTGACCCGGCTGGAGGGCCGGTACGCCGATGCCGTGGAGCAGGGCCGTCGGGTGGTCGCCGGGTTGGTGGAACTCGGCGACCCGGGGGACCGGAGACGGGCCGTCGGCACGATCGGGTTGGCACTGGCCCAGGACGGGCGTCCCGACGAGGCGGCCGAGGTGCTGGCCGGTCTCCGTACCCGCGCGGCCGATGACGCGGTCCTCGGTGCCGAGCCGCCGCGCGGCCGGCCGGGAGAGTCGCGGTTCGAGGACGGGATCTGCGCGCTCATCGAGGCGAACATCGCCCTGCACCGGGCCGACCGGGAGCTGGCGGCCGAGTGGTTCGCCGCTGCGGCGGAGGCGGCCGTCGCCGGCCAGGACCGGCGGGACACGGTGGAGGCTCTCGTCGGGCTCGCGGCCACCACCCGCGACGCGGGCGTGCTCGACCGCCTCGACCGGGCCTGCCGGGAGAGCGGGATCAGTCTGCTGCCCCGGGAGATCGCACTCCTGGCGGCGGTGCGTCCGGGCGCCGCGCTGGCCTGAGCCGGCCCATGTCGATCGGTCGGGCCGGGCTCGGGACGGTAGGGCTCGGGGTGGTTGACGCGGGGGCGGCGCGAGCGAAGAAGCCCCCTGGTTTTACCCCTCGCTCATCGCTCGCGCCGGCACCCCCCGGTGCGCCCCCGCTGAGAGCACAGTAACCACCGATGATGGGCCTCTTCGTCCGATTCACCCCGATAGCTGGCGCTGGGCGGGTGGTTCTGCCGGTCTTTCTGCCGGTGCTGCCGTGGCGCGGATCAGGGTCGGGCGTCCTCCGCCGGGCTCGGCTCGGTGCTGCCCGCGGTCGCGCCCGGGTGCACCGCGTCGCGTACGCGCCGGAGGCCGTCGAGGACGGCGCGCAGTTCCTCCGGCTCGAGCTGGCCGGTGAACCACTGCTCGATGATCCGTAGGTGCCCCGGGAGGGTCTGGTCGAGCCGCTGCAGCCCGGCGGTGGTGACCACCGCGTACGAGCTGCGCCGGTCGGACGGGCAGGCCCGCCGGCAGAGCAGGCCGTCGCGCTCCATCCGGTCCACCACCCGGGTCACCCCGCTGGTGGAGAGCGAGGTCTGCGCAGCCAGGTCGGTCATCCGAAGCTGGTTGCCGGGCGATCGGGCGAGGCGGGTGAGCACCTCGAATTCGACCGGGGAGAGCCCGTGCTCCTCGAACTGGGCGGCGAACCGGGCCGACAGCCCGGCGTGCGCCTCGACGAGGAGACCGACGGCGGTGATGCGGGGGTCGTCGAACACGTTCTGGTTCACGCGTTCATCATAGCAATACTTGACACACGGAATATTGCCATGACTATAGTTGCTCCATCAGTCGCTTGATCACTGAACAATCTTCCTGGAGGACAGCACCATGACCAGCAGCACCGGATCGGTTACCCGTGAGTGGGATGGCCTCACGATCCCGGCGGCCGGCACCTACCTGCTGGACGTCGCCCACAAGCGGGTCGGGTTCGTCGCCCGGCACATGATGGTCAGCAAGGTTCGCGGTGAGTTCGCCGACGCGACCGCCACGATCACCATCGCCGAGGACCCGATGCAGTCCTCGGTCTCCGCCACCATCCAGGCCGCCAGCATCAGCACCGCCCAGGCCGACCGGGACGCCCACCTGTGCAGCCCCGAATTCCTGGACGTCGAGGCCTTCCCGACCCTGGAGTACCGCAGCACGGGCGTGAAGTCCCGCAACGGCAACGAGTTCGTCCTCTCCGGTGAGCTCACCCTCAAGGGCGTGACGCGACCGGTGGAGCTGGAGGTCGAGTTCGAGGGCGTCGGCCGCAGCCCGTTCGGCCAGGACATCTTCGGCTTCTCCGCCAGCACCGAGATCGACCGCGAGGACTTCGGCCTGACCTGGAACGTGGCCCTGGAAACCGGCGGCGTGCTGGTCGGCAAGAAGATCAAGATCGAGATCGAGGGCGAGGGCGTCCGGCAGGCCTGATTCCCCGCTCCACCAAAACCCCGGGCCCGCGTCGCACCAGTCGACGCGGGCCCGCGGCCGTCCACCCTGCCCGGGGTGCTGTTGTCCGCCCGGCGCGCGGACGGGCCGCGCGGTGTCCCGGACCGGGCGCGAGCCGAGGAGGGGCCCGCCCGGCGCAGACGGGCTGCGCGCCGGCGTGCCGGCCCGACGGGAGCGTGCGAATTGTCACGGCCTGTTCCTTGGCGTGGACGGTGGCGGGCGTTGCCACCTGGGTAGAAAGCCCAATCGGAAGCGCGTTCCAGCCCGGTCGCGGTCGCTGCTGCGGTGATCGCCCGGCGGCGGCCTCTGGCCCGGCGCGGGGGGTGCTTTTACCGTAGAAGGTTCACAATGTGCGCTGCGGGGCGGCATGCCCCTTCGCGCTCGCGCCGGGAGGACACATGGGCAGGGACGTCGAGCAGGGCGCCTTCTCCCGAGAGGACAGGGTCCGCTACCGGCAGAAGGTCCGGAGGTGCCTGGACGTCTTCGCGTTGATGCTTGACGACTTCGGCTTCGACGCCGACCGGCCGATGACCGGGCTGGAGATCGAACTCAACCTGATGGACCCGGCCGCCGAGCCGGCGATGCGCAACGACCAGATTCTCGCCGACATCGCCGACCCGCTCTTCCAGACCGAGCTGGGACGCTTTAACCTGGAGCTGAACGCCCAGCCCAGGCTCATCGAGGGCATCGGCTTCGCCGACTACGAGCGCGACCTGCGTAGCAGCCTGACCCGGGCCGACGAGCGGGCGGCCCACTCCGACGCGCGGATCGTCCTGGTCGGCATCCTGCCCACCCTGACCGAGCGGCACCTGGTGGCCGACAACCTGTCCACCGCCGCGCGGTACCGGGTGCTCAACGACCAGATCGTCGGCGCCCGGGGCGAGGACATCGAGCTGGACATCCGCGGCGTCGAGCGGCTGAAGACGCACACCGACTCCATCGCCCCGGAGGCCGCCTGCACGAGCCTGCAATTCCACCTCCAGGTCGCCCCGGACAGCTTCGCCGACTACTGGAACGCCTCCCAGGCCATCGCGGGAGTCCAGGTGGCGGTCGGGGCGAACTCCCCCTTCCTGTACGGCCGGCAGCTCTGGGCGGAGACCCGCATCGCCCTGTTCCAGCAGGCCACCGACACCCGCCCCGACGAGCTGAAGGCCCAGGGCGTACGGCCCCGGGTCTGGTTCGGCGAACGCTGGATCACCTCGATCTTCGACCTGTTCGAGGAGAACGTCCGCTACTTTCCGCCGCTGCTGCCGATCTGCGAGGAAGAGGACCCGGTCGAGGTCCTGCACGCCGGGGGCGTGCCCGAGCTGGCGGAGCTCCGGCTGCACAACGGGACGGTCTACCGCTGGAACCGGCCGGTCTACGACATCATGAACGGCCGCCCGCACCTGCGGGTGGAAAACCGGGTGCTGCCGGCCGGACCGACGGTGGTCGACATGCTCGCGAACGCCGCCCTCTACTTCGGCCTGGCGCGGGGCCTGGCCGAGGCGGACCGGCCGATCTGGAGCCAACTGACCTTCAGCTCGGCGGAGGAGAACTTCCACGCCGCCGCCCGGCGCGGGATGGACGCCGTCCTGCACTGGCCGCGCCTCGGGGACGTGCCGGTGACCAGGCTGGTGCTCGACACCCTGCTGCCGACGGCGGCCACCGGGCTGGACCGCTTCGGCGTCGCCCCGGCCGAGCGGGACCGCCTGCTCGGCATCATCGAGCAGCGCTGCCGTACCGGCCGCAACGGCGCGGTCTGGCAGACCGAGACGGTCTGGGCCGCCGAGCGCCACCGGGGCATGGAACGCGACGCGGCCCTGCACTACATGGTGCAGCGCTACGCCGAGCTACAGCGGGACAACGAGCCGGTGCACACCTGGCCGGTCGACTGACCGGCGACCGGCTCCGGCGACCGGGCGGGTGCTGCTGGCCTCGTTCAGGGGCAGCCCAGTGCGTCAGCGCGGTCGGCGCGGACCGGCCAGCACGTCATGTCGTCGACGTGGCGGTAACCGGCGGGCGGGACATCGCCATGTCGCCGACCTGGAGTTGATTACGCCTGCCGATGGGGTGGCTCGCCCTCCCCTGTCGCCGGCGGGCTCTCCGGGGCGGCCGGCCCCGCCGTGGCCCGCGACTGCGGGGCCATGGCCGTCCCGGACCGGGCCGTCCGGCGCGTCCCCGGCTTCGTACCCGGCCTCGGCCGCGCCACGGTCGTCTCACCGGAGGCGGATGCCGTGCCGGGTTCCGCCGAGACGGAACCGGGCTCCGGCGTGCCGGGGTCGTCCGTGCCGACTGGTCGGGCCGCCCCGGGGCCGGTCGTCTCGGTCGCCTCCCCGGCCGCGCCGGAGCGCTGCCTGGGTACCACCGCTGGCGCGGCGGAGCCGGAACCTGCCGTCTGCCCGCCGAGGCCCCGCCCAGCGGCTCGGCGGGTCGCAGCCCGCTGGGCGAGCGCGGTGGTCAGCACCGAGCCGGCGAAACCCAGCACGACGGCGTACGGGGCGACGAGGTGCGCCGACACCTGCTCCCGACCGAGTGTGGTCAGCCCCGGCACAGCCAGCAGGTACGCCAGCGCGACGAGAAGCGGGCCGGCCCCTCCCGAGGCCGCCGCCCCGAGCCGGTTCGCCGCCGACCGGGCGGCACGTCGCGCGGCCAGTGCCCCGATCAGCAGCGCCGAGCCGAGCGCCAGCAGCGCGCCGGGCCAGTAGAACCAGCCCCGGATCCAGAAGTCGGCCCGGTCGGCGCTGAGCTGCCAGATGCCGAGCTGGGCGGTGGTCAGCCCTCGCCGGGCGAGCACTCCGTCGATCACGGCGACCACGGCGAGCAGCCAGAGCCAGCCGCCGGTGGCGATCACGTTGGCCACCGCGGCCGACGAGCGCAGCGCCCAGACCGCCACCAGCAGCCCGATCAGCACGCCCGCCCCGGCGTACCCGGCGGCCACGGTCTGCGGGGCGGTGACGCCGGACACCTCCGCCACCCGTGCCGGCACTGCCACCAGCAGCACGGTGACCAGGGCGCCGACCGCACCGGCCAGCGCCAGCGTGATCGCCCCGGGCCCCCGGAGGGAACCGGCCGACCCCGGGTCGGCGACCGGGTCGGCGGCGTCGACCGCCACCGTGGCCGAGGCGGCGGTCGGGTCCGGATCGGGCGCGGTCTGCCCCGGGTCGATCGCCGCCGGGCCCGAGGCGGCGGTCGGGTCCGAGGCGATCGCGGCCGGGCTTGAGGCGGTGCCGGCCGGGTCGGCTCGGCCGGGAGCGTCGGCGGGAACGACCGGGCGGCCTTCCCGGCCGTCGGGTCGCCGTAGCCGCTGAGCGCAGACCGCGCCGGCGATCGTCGAGGTGGCCGCGATCCAGGTCGCCCAGGCGATGCTCGCCACCCATGCTGCCTCGCCCGCGCCGACGCCCGCCGCCGACCAGTTGATGATGCCGAGGCCGTAGCCGAAGCCCAGTTGGGCCGCGCCCGTGCCGGCAGCGACGCCGATCGCGGTGGCGATCGATCCTCCCCAGCCCCGTCTGGCCATGCCGGGGAGCGTAACGTCCCAAGGTCGGACCGGCGAGCCGTGGCGTGGAGCCCGGCCCGGAAACGCCTGGCGCGACCCCGGTACGGTCGCCGGTGAGGTGGTGAGCGCGATGACGGACGGGAACACCGGGCGGGAGGCGTACCCCGACGAGGCCGGCGCGCCCGGCTCGGGCCGTTCGGCGAAGATGCTGGGCGGCGGCCTGGCCGTCGCGCTTCTCGCCATGATCGGCGCGGCCGGTGGTTGGCTGCTGGCCGGGGAGGACGGCGCGTCACCAGGGCTTCCGGCCGCGGAGTCCGGCGTCTCGTCCTCGGCGGCCCCCTCCGGCGTCCCGTCGCCGACGGCCCGGACGACCGCGCCGACGGCTCGGACCAGCGGACCGACCCGCTCCACCGGGTTGACCGTTCCGCCCGTCGTGGGCACGGACTTCGAACAGGCGCGGGACGAGCTGCGGGACCTGCGGCTGAGCTGGCGGCTGGTCTTCGGCACCGAGTCGGGGCGGGACGTGCGGCGCACCGTCCCGCCGGTCGGGTCCCCCGTGCAGCGGGGCACAACCGTCGCGCTGTACGTCGCCGGGCCCGCCCCCTCGCTCAGGGCCCCGGACCTGGTCGGCGACGACTGCGCCGACGCCGCCGAGGACCTGGTCGAGGAGGGGCTCTATCCGCGCTACCCGACCGGGCGGACCGGCACGGTCACGGCGCAGTCACCGAAAGCCGACAGCACGGTGCACTGGAACGACGAAGTGGCCCTGACCTGCGGCGAGGAACCGGACGAGCCGAGCGCGGAGGCGCCGCCCACCCCGTGACGGCGGCTCGCGCGCCGGTTCCGCCCGGGATGGCCGGCAGCGGCTAGCGTGGATGCGAGGGCCAGCCGCCGCCCGGTGGGAGAGGACGTGCCATGAGCGACGACCGCCACGATCCGCTCCCCGACGACGCCGGTGACGAGACCCGCCCCCTGCCGGAAGCCGGTGACGAGACCCGCCCCCTGCCGGAGCCGGCCGGCGGGACGCCCCGCGCGGAGCCGGTGGACCCGACCCGGGCGCTGCCCCGGTCCGGGGACACCGCCGGCCAGCAGCCGGCCGGCGGGCAGGTGTGGTCCGGGCGGGCCGGGGTGCCGCCGCCCCGGCCGGCGGAGTACCGGGACCCGGCCGGCGAGTGGTACGGCGATGAGCAGCCCGGCCGGCGGTGGTGGACGCCGATCCTGCTCGGTGTCGTGGCGCTGCTGCTGCTCGGCCTGCTCGGTGCCGGCCTCTGGCTGGCACTGTCGGCCGCCGACGGCACCGGCCCCAGGGAGTCACCGTCGGTGCGGCCGACCTCGGCGCCGGCGACGACCGGGGCGCCGACGACGGAGGCGACGTCAGGTGAGCCGTCCACGACGCCGCCGTCCACCACCCCGGCCGGGGTGCCGATGCCGCCGCTGGTGGGGCTGCCCAGGGCGACGGCCGAGCGGATCCTGGACCGGATCGGCGTCGACCACCGGGTGGAGACGCGGGATTCCGACCGACCGGCCGGCACGGTGCTGGAAACCGATCCGAAGGCGGGCGCGCTGGTGCCGCCCGGCGCGGAGGTCACCCTGGTGGTGGCGGTGGCCCCGACGCCCACGACCAGCACGGCGGAGCCGACGACCACGGCGACCGCGACGCCCTGACGACGACGCCCGTCACCACATCCGGCGTCTGGTCCCGACCAGGCCCAGCCCGGCCAGGGAGATGGCCAGCCCGAGGACGCCGGACCAGAACAGGGAGCGGCTCGTTGCGTCCCGCCGGGAGGTGGGCTTCGCGGGCGCCCGCCCGGCCTCGACCAGCGTGTCCGTTCCGACGCCGGCCCCCGCGCCGGCCGGTGTGTCTGTCGGTGTGTCTGCCGCGCCGGCCCGGGCCACCGCGCCGATCGGGCCCGGCCCTGGCACGGCCAACGGTTCCGCGGAGCCGGCCGAGCCGGGTTCGGGCTCCTCGCCGACGACGGTGATCTCCGGTGCGGGGACCGGCGCGGCCAGCTCGGTGGTCGAGAGGGCGGGGTAGCGGATCACCACCCCGAGGGTGGTGGCGGCGCCGAGGAGCGCCAGCAGCCCGAAGGCGTAGACGGTACGGGACCTGTGGTGCCGCCGCGCGGCGGGCATTACGACCATGACCATCCCAGGTTCAGGGTCCGGGACGCGCGGGGTGGAGACGTTCGCCGGGGTGGGCGTACTGATTCTATGGCGGCGGCACGCCCACCGGGACGAGTTTCGGCGGGTCAGCCGACCCGGGCCGGCGTGCGGACCATCGGGCGGCGCGGGCGGACGGGAACGGGGACGGTGCGCTGCCGGGGCTGCGCGGCGATCGAAAGCTGGCGCAGCCCGGCGGCCTGCACGTAGATCGAACGCCGGCTGACCGCGTCCCCCGCCGCGTTCAGCTCGTAGCCTTCGAGCCAGACCCAACCGTCGTACGTGGGCCAGTCGAGCACCCGGATTACGCGGAACATGATCGGTTTGAGGAACTGGACACTCGCCGCGCGCGTCACGTGCAGTACGTCACCTGAGCGGGGAAGCACAGAGGGCTCCTGGGGAGATCGGCCGGCGGGCACGCCGGTGGAGGGTGTTCGGGGGATGTCTTGCCCGGTGACGGGGTTGTGCCTCGTGAACCGGCGGCGCTGGGTGGTGCTGGTCGGTTCGTGCGCGTTGGTGGCGCGCCGACACCCGGCCAGCACCCCGCCGCTTCGGGTCGTCGCGCCCGCCGCCGCAGTCAACTGGCGTGCAGCAGCGGGGTTCTCGCCCGGAGCGGATCTGTCGTGCGGTATGGGCTGGCATCCCTCGACCGGGCACCCCACCCGGTGGTGGAGCGCCTTCTCCGACGGCCGACCGGAACGGTGAGTGATCCAGCCCCTACCGACAGATTGCATCAGTGGCGTGCTTCATGCAAGTTGCATGTCGCCTTTTGCCGATACGTGAGCGGCTCGCGGAAATAGACGCTTGATGCCGCTGTCCCCGGGACGGCACACTGGACGCCGGTTTCGCCCGCTGCGGCCGGTCGACGACCGGCACCATTACCCCTGCCGCGAACACTCGCCCGCCGTTTCACTCGCGCCCCCGGCGGGCGTCGACTCCGGGCGCGATCGACCGGAGGTAACCGGGTGAGGGCGAGCAGCGAGCGATTCGGTCCAGTGGGCCGCGGGGGGATGTCGTGAGCGAGCGGCGCGGCCCGACCATCCGCCGTCGGCGGCTCGGCGCCGAACTGCGCCGGCACCGCGAGGCCGCGCGCATCACCATCGAGGCGGTGGCCGAGCGGTTGGAGTGCTCCGCGTCGAAGATCTCCCGCATCGAGACCGGCCACACCACCGCCACCCCGCGCGACGTCCGGGACATGCTGCTGATCTACGGGGTGTCCGGCGCGGAGAGCGACGAGCTGGTGCAGATCGCCCGGGAGGCCCGGCAGAAGGGCTGGTGGCACCCGTACAGCACGGTGCTGGTCGGGGCGTACGTCGGCCTGGAGTCGGCCGCCAGCAAGATCCGGCAGTATGAACAGCAGGTCGTCCCGGGCCTGCTGGAGACCGAGGAGTACGCCTCGGCGATGATCCGCGCCGCCCGCCCGGACTTCACCGCCCAACAGGTTCAGCAACGGGTGCGTGTCCGACTGGACCGTCAGTCGTTGTTGACCCAGGACGATCCGGTCGATCTGTGGGTGGTGCTCGATGAGGCGGTGCTGTGTCGGCCGGTGGGCGGCGACGCGGTGATGCGTGGTCAGCTCAAGCGGCTGGTGGAGGTGGCGGAGCTGCCGAACGTGACGCTTCAGATCCTGCCGTTCTCGGTTGGGGCGCACGCCGGCATGGACGGCACCTTCACCATCCTCAGCTTCCCTGAAGCGAATGATCCGGATGTCGTGTACGCGGAGAACGCCACGGGTGGGCTCTTCCTGGAGAAGAGCGAGGAGCTACAGAAGTACCGTTTCATCTTCGATCATGTTCGAGCAGCAGCCATACGCCCGGAGGAATCCATCGCACAAATCGTAAAACTGGCAGAGGAGCCGTTGTGGAAATGGCGACCAAGGGGTTCCGTGGGGACCTGACGCGGGCGACATGGTTCAAGAGCTCGAAGAGCGGGCCGAACTGTGACAACTGCGTCGAGGTGGCATACGTGACCGGGGCGGTCGGGGTACGGGACTCGAAGGACAAGAGTGGTCCCAACCTGATCTTCGCTCCGGCGGGCTGGCACGCCTTCGTCGCAGGCGCCAGGGACGGCGCGTTCGTCTGTGACTGATCGCTAACCCCATACACGACGGGCGTGACCCCTCCGGCAGCGTGGCCGGAGCGGGTTGCGCCCGTCGCGTCTTCACCACCACCCCATCGGCGGCATCCGCCGCGCGACGTGCGGCACGGGATCGGCGGCGCACCCGTCGCCACGGCCGTCCCGGGTCGTTGAACCCGTCGGGACGGTGCCGGTCGACGACCCGCCGCACGGATGGGTGACACGGATCGGCAACGGCTACACGGAGCGGCAACCGAGCGAGGCAGGCGAGACGATGACGACGATCGGTTCAGAGAACCTCACCAACGGTCCGGGCAAGCCGGAGCGGTTCGGCGGCAAGTACCGCGGGGCCCGCCGGGACACCGTCCTGACGGAGGTCATCTCCACCGATAGCGAGATCGGCGCCCGGGACGACGGATCGACGGCCATCGACCAGGCCGGCCCGCCGCTGTCGCTGCCGTCGCTGGATCCGAACCCGCTCACCGAGCCGTCGTTCCCGCCGTCGGGCTGGTCGACCGGATCGTCGGCCACCGACTCCCTGGTCGACCATCCGTTGCTGCGCGGGCTGCTGCTGGAGTTGCCCCCCAAGGGCAGCGTGCCGCCACCCGGCTGGCTGGACCGCTGGTTCGAGGCCACCCGAGCGATCCTGGAACTGCTGTACGTACAGGGCGGCGCTGGCCGCTCGCGCTGACCCGGGGCGCGGGGTCACCGTGCGTTCGACCAGCCGGCTGTGGCGCAGCGCGTGCCGTACCCCGATCGCGGCGATGCCCAGCGCGGCGACGGTGATGGCGGTGCCGGTGGTGCCGGGTCCGGCGAAGAGGTCCAAACCACTGGCCGACAGCACGCCCGGGACCGTGGCCAGGCCGGTGACCTGGAGCGGCAGGCCGACCAGCGGATGTGCGGCGGCGGCCCGCAGCCCGGGCGGGGCCGGGGTCTCCGGCGCGGCGGCGAACGCTCCGGCACCGGTCCGCAGCCAGCGGACCCGGCGGGCGGTGACGACCGTCACCAGCAGCGCGGGGGTGGCCGCCAAGGCCAGTCCGGCGGCGGCCCGGTCGATCGTCCCGGCGTCGGCGCTGGTCAGCCCGGCGGCGAGCACGGCCGCGGTCAGGGCGAGGCCGGTCAGGGTCAGGGCGAGCAACCATCCGGTACGCCGCCGCAGCGCGCTGGCGAGGTGCGGCCGGGGCAGCCGGTCGGCGAGGAGCCCCGCGACCAGCCAGACGCCCGCGATCGGCAACAGCACGATGAGATGCCCGTCCATGGCACCAGCCTTGCCCAGTTCGACGCCCGCCGAATCCGGCCCGGCCCCCGGTTCGTCCCGTAGCCCGATCCCGTAGGGGGCGAGGAGGGGTCAGACGGCGAAGG
>NZ_SMKJ01000117.1:0-18989 GCF_004348615.1 Micromonospora sp. KC207 | reverse complement strand
CGCTAGGGCTGGGCGGGGCGCCTCCATGTCGGCGACGTGGGGGCTTCCCCGAGCTTGGGTTCGCCCCATATCGCCGACATGGAGTCGATCACCACTGAGATGTGAGCACTTCGTTGACAACTCTTCGTTCAAGTGCTGCAATCCAGGGATGAGCCTGGAGCAGCAAGAGCCGTTCGCGATGCCCGATCCGGGGCGGGCGCGGGCGCATCGCACCCACGCCGCGCTGACCCGGATCGCCGAGCGACACGCGGGTGACGACGCGCGCCGCCGCCGCTACGCCCACCCGTACGCGCTCGACCCGTACGAGGCGGTGGCCCTGGTGACCGCGCTCGCCGCCGGTGGCGCGGAGCTGGCCGACGGCGAGGAGCCGGTCGATCCGGCCGACCTGGTCGCCGCGCTCACCCTCGTCCCGCACCTGCGTGCCGAGGTGGACGCACTGGAGGCCGGCCTGCTGCGGCTCGCCCGCGACCGGGGCCTGACCTGGCAGGCGGTCGCCCACGGGCTGGGCCTCCGCTCGGCGCAGGCCGCCCGGCAGCGCTACGAGCGGCTCACCGGCCGGGTCGGCGTCGACGCGGGAGCAGCAGGGGGCGAGGCAAGATCGACCGGGGGCGAGAAGATGGACCGGGCCACACCGGGTGGCAACGGCGACGGGGAGGCATGAGTGGACCGCGCGGAACTGCTGGCGTACTGCCTGGCGAAGCCCGGCGCGTGGCTCGACCAGCCGTGGGACGAGGAGGTCGTGGTGAAGGTCGGCAGGAAGATCTTCGCCTTCCTCGGCCCCGAGTCCACCGACCGGGTGGGCGTCAAGTGCGGCCCCACCCGCGAGTTGGCTGACGAGTGGCTGCACCGGTTCCCCGGCGACGCCGTCGCCTCCTCCCACATCGGCCGGTTCGGCTGGAACAGCCTGCGGCTGGCCGGGGCGATCGACGACGACGAGCTGCGCGAGGCGGTGGACGCCTCGTACGAGGCGGTGGTGGCGAAGCTGCCGCGCCGCGAGCGCCCGGCAGCCGTGGCCTGATCCCGTCGCGGAGGCCGGCCACTCCGGCGTCGAGACGTGGTCAGCCGGGCGTCGAGACGTGGTCAGCGATCCGGCTCACCGTCGGCGCGGTGTGCGGCGTCGCCCCGGGCCCGGGCCCAGTTGATGAAGCGTTCGTGCAGGTCGGGGGCGCGCTCGGGGTGGAGCTGGGCGAGCTGGGCGCGGGCCTCGACCATGAGCTGGGCCAGGTAGAAGATCAGGGCGGTCCGGGCGCCCCGGAACTCCACCAGCAGGCCCAGCCGGGCCGGCTGGCAGGGCCATTCCGCCCCGCAGTTGCGGCACCGCCACAGCGGGCGCATCGGCACGTGCGGGATCACCTCGCGCGCCATCAGCGCATCCGCAGGGCGATCGCGCGGGCCTCGTCGTGGCTGACCGGCAGCCACCACAGGAACCGCCGTACCACCTCGATCGGTTCGGGGCCGCCCGGACGGCCCCGAAAATCGCGGATCGCGGTCGTCATCAGCGCCGACACCACCGCGAGCAGCTCGGGCGTCGCCCGCAGCTCGGCACACGGCCAGGGCTGCGCGCACCGCCGGCACAGCCAGTCGGGCGAGCCGGCGGCGTGGCCGGCCGCCGACACCGCCGGGCCCACGGGACGCAGCGGCCGGGCAACGCCTCGCCAGGCGGACCGACCCGCGCCCCCGGCACGCGGCCGGGGGGCCTTCGTCGCGGCCAGGGACGTCAGCGGGGTACGACGCTCTCGGCGGCCCACTCCCGCCAGCCCGCCAGCTTGTCGGCGGCGGCGGCGAGCTGATCGGCGACCGGCCCGGGGCCGGTGGAGCCGGGAGTGGTCCGGGCGGCCAGGGCAGACCGCACCGACAGCACGTCGCGCACTGACGGGTCGAGGTGCTCGCTGACCGCCGCCAGGTCGGCGTCGGAGACCTCGTCGAGGGCGCAGTCGCGGGCCGCGCAGAGCGCCACCAGCCTGCCGGTGATCTCGTGAGCGTCGCGGAACGGCACGTTGCGCCGGACCAGCCAGTCGGCGACCTCGGTGGCCAGGGAGAAGCCGACGGGGGCGGCGGCGACGAGGCGGTCGACGCGTACCGTCATGGTGGAGATCATCCCCGCGAGGGCCGGCAGCAGCAGTTCCAGGGTGTCGACCGCGTCGAAGACCGGCTCCTTGTCCTCCTGCATGTCCCGGTCGTACGTCATGGGCAGGCCCTTGAGCATGGTGAGCACGGCCATCAGCCCGCCGACGAGCCGGCCGGACTTGCCCCGGGCCAGCTCGGCAATGTCCGCGTTCTTCTTCTGCGGCATGATCGACGAACCGGTGGCGAAGGCGTCATCCAGCTCGACCCAGCCGAACTCCTGCGACGTCCAGAGCACCACCTCCTCGCCGAGGCGGGACAGGTGCACCCCGATCAGCGCGGTGATGAAGAGGAACTCGGCGACGAAGTCGCGGTCGGCGACCGCGTCCATCGAGTTGGCGAAGGACGTGCGGAAGCCCAGCTCCTTGGAGACGGCCACCGGGTCCAGCGGCAGCCCGGACCCGGCGAGCGCGCCCGCGCCGAGCGGGCTGATCGCCGTACGGTGGTCCCAGTCGCGCATCCGCTCCAGGTCGCGCAGCAGCGGCTGCACGTGGGCCAGCAGCCAGTGCCCGAAGGTGACCGGCTGGGCGTGCTGGAGGTGGGTCATCCCCGGCGCGGCCGTGTCGACGTGCCGGGCGGCCTGCTCGACCAGGGCCTCCGCCAGCTCGACGAGGCGGGCGGCCACGCCCCGGGCGTGGTCACGCAGGTAGAGGCGCAGGTCGGTGGCGACCTGGTCGTTGCGGGACCGGCCGGCGCGCAGCTTGCCGCCGAGGCTGCCGAGGCGCTCCAGCAGCCCCCGCTCCAGCGCGGTGTGCACGTCCTCGTCGTCGACGGTGGGGCGGAACGCCCCGGAGGCGCAGGCGGCCTCCAGGTCGTCCAGGGCGGCCAGGATCTTCCCCAGTTCCTCGGGGTCGAGCAGGCCCGCGCCCGCGAGGACCCGGGCGTGCGCGCGGGATCCGGCGATGTCGTACGGGGCGAGGCGCCAGTCGAACTGCACGCTGACCGACAGCCGGGCCAGCGCCTCGGAGGGGCCGCCGGCGAACCGGCCACCCCACAGGCTCGTACGGTTGGTCGCGGCGCTGTTCTCGGTGAGGCTCTTGTCGTCCACGCCGCCCATTGTGGTTCCCACGGTCAGCACCCGCCCAACCGGGCGTCCCGCGCGGCGGCCAGCCTGCTGGGCAGGCCCCACAGCCGCACGAAGCCCTTGGCGAGGGACTGGTCGAAGGTGTCGCCGGTGTTGTAGGTGGCCAGGCCGAAGTCGTACAGGCTGGCCTCGGAGCGCCGGCCGGTGACGGTCGCCCGGCCGCCGTGCAGCACGAGCCGCACCTCGCCGCTGACCTGTTGCTGGGCGTCGTCGATGAACGCGTCCAGGGCCTTCTTCAGCGGGGAGAACCACAGGCCGTCGTAGACCAGCTCGCCCCACCGCTGCTCCACGCCCTTCTTGAACCGGGCGAGGTCCCGCTCGACGGTGACCGCCTCCAGCTCCTGGTGGGCGGTGATCAGCGCGATCGCGCCGGGGGCCTCGTACACCTCGCGGCTCTTGATGCCGACCAGCCGGTCCTCGACCATGTCGAGCCGACCGACGCCCTGCGCGCCGGCCCTGCGGTTCAGCTCGCGGATCACCTGGTACGGAGTGACGGTCTCGCCGTCGATCGCCACCGGCATGCCGGCGTCGAAGGTGATGACGACCTCGTCGGCGTCGCGCTCCTGCGCCGGGTCGGACGTGTACGAGTACAGGTCCTCGATCGGGGCGTTCCAGATGTCCTCCAGGAAGCCGGTCTCCACGGCCCGGCCCCACAGGTTCTGGTCGATGGAGTACGGCGACCTGGCCGACACGTCGATCGGCAGGCCCTTCTCCTCGGCGAAGGCGATCGCCTTGTCCCGGGTCCACGCGAAGTCCCGGGCCGGGGCGACGATCTTCAGGTCGGGGGCGAGCGCCCCGATGCCGACCTCGAAGCGGACCTGGTCGTTGCCCTTGCCGGTGCAGCCGTGCGACACGATCGTGCCGCCGTGCTTGCGAGCCGCGGCGACCAGGTGCTTAACGATCAGCGGCCGGGACAGCGCGGAGACCAGCGGGTACCGGTCCATGTAGAGGGCGTTGGCGCGCATCGCCGGCAGGCAGTACTCGGCGGCGAACTCGTCGCGCGCGTCGACCACCTCCGACTCGACGGCCCCGCAGTCCAGGGCGCGCTGCCGGATGGCGTCGAGGTCCTCGCCGCCCTGCCCGACGTCCACCGCGACGGCGATGATCTCGGCGTTGGTCTGCTCGGCCAGGTAGGGAATCGCGACGGAGGTGTCCAACCCTCCCGAGTACGCGAGGACGACCCGCTCGGTCATGGTGTGTTCCCTTCAACGGTCTCCTCGCGGCGGGACCACGCGGTGAGCTTCTCGCCCAGCGCGGCCCCGCCGTCGGCCTCGCGGGCCACGACGAGGATGGTGTCGTCGCCGGCGATGGTGCCGACGACCTCGGGCAGACCCGCCCGGTCCAACGCGCTGGCCAGGTAGTGGGCCGCGCCCGGCGGGGTACGCAGCACGGCGATGTTGCCGCTGGAGTCCACTCCGTTGAGCAGTTCCCGCAGCAGCCGGATCAGCCGCGCCGGAGCGGCCTCGGCGTCGCGCAGGGGCCGGTGGCCGTCCTCCGGGATGACGTACACGGGGCGACCGTCGCCGCCCCGGGCGGTGACCGCGCCGAGTTCCTTGAGGTCCCGCGACAGGGTGGCCTGGGTGACTCCGACGCCGTCGCTGGCGAGCAGGTCGGCCAGCTCGGTCTGCGAGCGGACCGCCCCGTCGCGGATCAGCTCGACGATCCGGGCATGCCGGGCGGCGCGGGTCAACGGCGGGGTCATGCCGACTTCTCCAGCAGGTACGTCAGCACCGCCTTCTGGGCGTGCAGCCGGTTCTCCGCCTGGTCGAACACGGCGCTGGCCGGGCCGTCGAGTACCTCGTCGGTGATTTCCTCGCCCCGGTGCGCCGGCAGGCAGTGCAGCACGATCGCGCCCGGTGCGGCGTGCCCGAGCAGGGTCTTGTTGACCTGGTACGGCAGGAACGGGGTGATCCGGTCCAGCCCGTCGTCCTCCTGCCCCATCGAGGTCCAGGTGTCGGTGGCCAGCACGTCGGCGTCGCGGGCCGCGGCAACCGGGTCGCACAGCACGCGCACCGATCCCCCGGTGCCGGCGGCGATCTCCTCGGCCCGCGCCACCACCTCGGGGTCGGGGTCGAACCCGTCCGGCCCGGCGACCCGCACGTGCATGCCGGCGGTCGCCCCGGCCAGCAGGTACGACTGCGACATGTTGTTCGCCGCGTCCCCCACGTACGCCAGGGTCCGCCCGTGGGTGCCGCCGCACCGCTCACGGACGGTGAGCAGGTCGGCGAGGAGCTGGCAGGGGTGGAAGCCGTCGGTCAGGGCGTTGATCACCGGGACGCTCGCCCCGGCGGCGACCTCGGCGATCCGGTCGTCACCGTGGGTGCGCAGCACGATCGCGGCCACGTACCGGGAGAGCACCCGGCCGGCGTCGGCGAGGGTCTCGCCGCGGCCGAAG
This sequence comes from Micromonospora sp. KC207, assembly GCF_004348615.1. NCBI lineage: Bacteria > Bacillati > Actinomycetota > Actinomycetes > Micromonosporales > Micromonosporaceae > Micromonospora > Micromonospora sp. KC207. The sequence continues at coordinate 13,386 of NZ_SMKJ01000117.1, read as the reverse complement.
TGGGTGACCTGGGTGTCCACCACGAGGGGGTGCCCGCCCAGCTCGGCGATGCCGGCGTCGAAGGAGATCCGGGTGCGCAGGCTCTGCTTGTCGAACAGCACGGCCACCGACCTCGGCCCGGCCAGCGGCCGGTGGGCGAACCGCTCGGCCTTCATCCGGGCGGCGAGGTCGAGCACCGTCGCCTGCTCGGCGGGCGTAAGGTCGTCGTCGCGCAGCAGGTGGCGGGTCATGCGATGGCCTCCGGGGTGAGGTCGTCGTCGCGCAGCAGGCGGCGGGTCATGCGACGGCCTCCGGGGTGGCGGCGTCGAGGGCGGCGGGCAGGGCGGCGAGAAACGCGTCGGCCTGTTCGACGGTGAGGATCAGCGGCGGGGCGAGCCGGAGCACGCCCGGCTGCACCGAATTGACCAGGAACCCGGCGTCGCGCAGGGCCGTCGCGACCGGGCCGGCGGCGTCGGCGGTGAGCACGATCCCGAGCAGCAGCCCCGCGCCGCGCACCTCGGCGACGAGGGGATGCCCGAGCGCCTCGACGCCCCGGCGCAGCCGCTCGCCGACCCGCTTGACATGGTCGAGCAGCCCCTCGCTGGCGATGGTGGACACCACCGCGAGGGCGGCGGCACAGCTGATCGGGTTGCCGCCGAAGGTGGTGCCGTGCGAGCCGGGGCCGAGCAGCTCGGCGGCGGGACCGAAGGCCAGGCAGGCCCCGATCGGCAAACCACCGCCGAGGCCCTTGGCGAGGGTGACGATGTCGGGTTCGACGCCGTCGGCCTGGTGGGCGAACCAGTGCCCGGTGCGGCCGACACCGGTCTGCACCTCGTCGAGCACCAGCAGCGTGCCGTGCCGGGCGGTGATCCGCCGGGCCTCGGCGAGGTAACCGGCGGGCGGGACGACGACGCCGTTCTCACCCTGCACCGGCTCCAGGATCACCATGGCCGTGGCGTCGGTCACCGCGTCGGCGAGGGCGGCCGCGTCGCCGTACGGGACGTGGGTGACGTCGCCGGGCAGCGGTCGGAACGGGTCGGCCTTAGCGGGCTGGCCGGTGAGCGCGAGCGCGCCCATGGTGCGGCCATGGAACCCGCCGACTGTGGCGACCGCGTGCGAGCGGCCCGTGAGCCGGGACAGTTTGAACGCGGCCTCGTTGACCTCCGCGCCGGAGTTGGCGAAGAGAACCCGCCCGGGGCGGCCGGCGAGGGCCAGCAGCAACTCGGCGAGGGCCACCGGCGGCTCGGCGACGAACAGGTTGGACACATGCCCGAGGGTGGCGACCTGCCGGGACACGGCGGCCACCACGGCGGGGTGCGCGTGGCCGAGGGCGTTGACCGCGATGCCGCCGAGCAGGTCGACGTACTGGCGGCCGGCGTCGTCGACCACGACGGCCCCGGACCCGGACACCAGCGCCAGCGGCGGCGTGCCGTAGTTGTCCATCAGCGACTGCCGCCAGCGCTCCACCAGCATACTCATGACGGGACCGTGCCTTCCTTGTTCGTGGCTGCGGGGCTCGCAAGCTCACTCCTCGCGCTCACCACCATCGTGCCGAATCCTTCCGAGGTGAAAACCTCCAGCAGCGTGGAGTGGGCCACCCGGCCGTCGACGACGTGGGCGGCGGGCACGCCGTGGCGCACCGCCCGCAGGCAGGCCTCCATCTTCGGGACCATTCCCGACTCCAGGGACGGCAGCAGCTTCGCCAGGTCGTCCGTGGTGATCTCGCTGACCAGGCTGTCGGTGTCCGGCCAGTTGGCGTAGAGCCCCGGCACGTCGGTGAGGACGACCAGCTTGCGGGCCTCAAGGGCGATCGCGAGGGCGGCGGCGGCGGTGTCGGCGTTGAGGTTGTGCAGCACCCCGTCGGCGTCCGGCGCGACGGTGGAGATCACCGGAATGCGGCCGGCCGCGATGAGGTCGGTCACCGCCGAGGTGTTCACCGACTCGACGTCGCCGACCTGGCCGACGTCCACGGCCTGCCCGTTTACGTACGCCGGGCGGCGCACGGCGGTGAACAGGCCGGCGTCCTCGCCGGAGAGGCCGACGGCGAACGGGCCGTGCGCGTTGATCAGCCCGACCAGTTCCCGGCCGACCTGGCCGACCAGCACCATCCGCACGACGTCCATCGCCTCGGGGGTGGTGACCCGCAGCCCACCGCGGAACTCGCTGTCGATGCCGAGCCGCCCGAGCATGGCCGAGATCTGCGGGCCGCCGCCGTGCACGACGACCGGTTTGATGCCGACGTAGCGCAGGAAGACCATGTCGGCGGCGAAGGCCCGCTGGAGCGCGGGGTCGACCATGGCGTTGCCGCCGTACTTGACCACGATGGTGGCCCCGGACAGGCGGGCCAGCCAGGGCAGCGCCTCGATCAGCGTCTCGGCCCTGGCCTGGGCCCGGGCGAGGTCGTCGACGCCGCTCACGTGGAGTACGCCGAGTTCTCGTGCACGTACGCGTGGGACAGGTCGTTGGTCCACACGGTGGCCTGGGCCTCCCCGGCGTGCAGGTCGATGCGGATGGTGACGTCGCGGCCGGTGAGGTCCACCTTGGACCGGTCCTCGGCGGCGGCGCCGGAACGGCACACCCAGACGTTGTTGACCGCGACGTCGAGGGCGTCCGGCTCGAACGCGGCGGCGGTGGTGCCGACGGCGGCGAGGATGCGGCCCCAGTTCGGGTCGTTACCGAACAGCGCCGTCTTGACCAGGTTGTTGCGGGCCACCGACCGGCCCACCTCGACCGCGTCGTCCTCGTCGGCCGCGCCGACGACGTCGATGGCGATCTGCTTGGTGGCGCCCTCCGCGTCGGCGAGCAACTGCTGCGCCAGGTCGTGACAGGCGGCGGTGACGGCCTCGGTCAGCTCGGCCTCGGTAGGCTCGATGCCGGACGCGCCGCTGGACAGCAGCAGCACCGTGTCGTTGGTGGACATGCAGCCGTCGGAGTCGACCCGGTCGAAGGTGACCCGGCAGGCGGCGCGCAGTGCGGCGTCGAGTGCCGCCGGCCCGGCCACCGCGTCGGTGGTGAGCACGCACAGCATGGTCGCCATGGCCGGGGCGAGCATGCCGGCGCCCTTGGCCATGCCGCCGACGGTCCAGCCGCTGCCGGCCGCCACGGTGGTCTTCGGCCGGGTGTCGGTGGTCATGATGGCCTCGGCCGCCGCCGCGCCGCCGGCCCGGGACAGGGCGCGGATCGCCGCGCGTACGCCGGGCAGCAGCTTGTCCATCGGCAGCCGCTCGCCGATCAGGCCGGTGGAGCAGACCGCCACGTCGCCGGCACCGAGCCGCAGCCGGGAGCTGGCCGAGGTCAGCGCGGCGGCGGTGTGCTCGGCGGTGGCGTGGGTGTCCTGGAAGCCGGTCGGACCGGTGCAGGCGTTCGCGCCGCCGGAGTTGAGCACCACGGCCCGGGCCACCCCGCCCCGGACGACCTGCTGGGTCCAGAGCACGGGGGCGGCCTTGACCCGGTTGGCGGTGAAAACCCCGGCGACCCCGGCGTCGGGGCCGTCGTTGACGACGAGGGCGACGTCGGCGCCGCCGCTCTTGAGCCCCGCGGCGACACCGGCCGCCCGGAACCCTCTCGGTGTGGTGACGGTCATGGTGCCACTCCGAACGTGGACAGGCCCGCGGTCTCCGGGAGCCCGAGCATCAGGTTGGCGCACTGCACGGCCTGGCCGGCGGCGCCCTTGCCGAGGTTGTCGATGACGCTGGCCACGATCACCCGGCCGGAGTCGACGTCGACGCCGGCTTGGAGGTGGCAGGAGTTGGAGCCGAGGGTGGCGGCGGTGTGCGGCCACGCGCCGTCGGGCAACACGTGCACGAACGGCGCGTCCGCGTACGCCTCGGCGAGGACGGCCCGGGGGTCCGCGCCGTTGGTCGGCACGGCGGTGACCATGGCGAGGATGCCGCGCGGCATCGGCGCGAGGACGGGGGTGAGCGACAGGCTGGTCGCGCCGGTGGCCTGCTTGATCTCCGGCACGTGCTGGTGGGCACCGACCTTGTACGGCGACAGGTCGCCCATCACCTCGCTGCCGAGCAGGTGCGCCTTGGCGGCCCGGCCCGCGCCGGAGGTGCCGGAGGCGGCGACCACGACCACGTCGGCGGGCGCGACCGCGCCGGCGGCGACCAGCGGGGCGAGTGCGAGGGTGGTGGCCACCGCGTAGCAGCCGGTATTGGCCACCCGGGTCGCGGCGGCGATCTCCGCGCGCTGGCCGGGCAGCTCGGGCAGGCCGTAGACCCAGGCCCCCGCGTGGTCGCCGCCGTAGTACCGTGACCAGGCTGCGGCGTCACGCAGCCGGTGGTCCGCGCCCAGGTCGACCACCCGGACCGACTCCGGCAGGGCGGCAGCCAGGGCCGCCGACTCGCCGTGCGGCAGGGCCAGGAAGACCAGGTCCGCGTCGGCCAGGGCCGCCGGGTCGGTCGCCGCGAACACCAGGTCCAGCCCGACGAGCTGCGGGTGTACGGCGGTGACCGGCGCGCCGGCCTGGCTGTGCGCCGTGGCGGTGACCAGGTCGAGTTCAGGGTGACCGGCAACCAGGCGCAGCAGCTCGCCCCCTGCGTAACCACTCGCCCCCGCGACCGCGACTCGGATACCCATTCCCACCTCCGTATGACTATGCAGAGAAGGTTACCCGGTCGCCGCGCCGCATCGCAAGGTCATACGTCCCACTGCATGAACATGAGAAGTGACGGCCGCCACCGGCTGCGGGACCCTACCTCGTACGCCGTGAGGGGCTGCGCGAGCTTCCGGCCGAGGCCTTGGTGGACACCGACTACCGGCGCGTCCCGTACGCGACCTGCCAGGGCTGCGCACCCTGGGCAACTGGACCCGGAGGAGCACTGACGGCCGGTCGGGCCTGGGCGGCGGCGGTTAACAGGGGCCCCTTCCTATACAGAAAGCGTTAAGAGGGGGCCCCTGCTTACACCTCAGGTGCCGCGGAGGGTGGCGCCGTAGCGGTCCGCCGCGCGGGCCACCGCCGCGTCACGGGCCGCCACCGCCTCCTCGACCGTCAGGGTGCGGTCGGGGGCGCGGAAGGTCAGCTTGTACGCCAGCGACCGCCGCCCCGCCCCGAGCTGCTCCGAGGCGTAGACGTCGAACAGCCGCACGCCCTCCAGCAGCTCACCGGCGCCCTCGACGAGGGCCTGCTGCACCTGCGCCGCCGGCACCCGCTCGTCCACCACCAGGGCCACGTCGATCAGGGCCGGTGGGAAGCCGGAGATCGTCGGGGCCGGGGCGACCGGGGCGGCCGGGAGCGCGTCGAGGTTCAGCTCCATGGCGCTGGTGCGCCTCGGCAGCTCCAGCGCGGCCAGCACGGCCGGGTGCAGCTCGCCGGCGTGCCCGACCACGACCCCGTCGACCAGCAGCTCGGCACAGCGGCCGGGGTGCCACGGGGCGTACTCGGCGGCCCGCACCTCGACCCGGTCGGCGGGCAGGTCGGCGGCGGCGAGCACCACCCGACCGGCCTCGACGGCGTCCGTCCAGCCGGCCGGGCGGCCCGCCCCCCACCAGCCGGCCGGCTCGACGTCCCCGGTCAGCACCACGGCGACGTGCCGGGGCTGGTCGGGCACGACCGCGTCGGCGGCGGCGAACTCGGCGTCGGTGGGCCGGCGGTCCACGCCCATGGCGGGCGGTGCGCCGGCACCGGGGCGCGGGTGGAAGACCGCCCCGATCTCGTACAGGGCCACGTCGCGGTGGCCCCGGCCGAGGTTGCGCTTGCAGATGCCGAGCAACGGGCCGAGCAGCGTGGTGCGCAGCAGCGGCTCCTTCTCCGACAGCGGGTTGGCCACCCGCACCGCCCGGCGGCGCGGGTCGTCGGCGGGCAGCCCGAGCAGGTCGGCCAGCTCGCCGGCGACGAACGGGTGGGCCAGCACCTCCACGTACCCGCGCTCGGCCAGCGTGCGGGCCACGGCCCGGCGGCGGCGCTGCTGCCAGGTCAGGCCACGTCCGGGCGGCGCGGTGGGCAGCACCGACGGCACCCGGTCGTACCCGTCGAGGCGGGCCACCTCCTCGACCAGGTCGGCAGGGTCGGTGAGGTCGGGACGCCAGCTCGGCGGGACCACGGTGAGCACGTCCGTGCCCCCGGTGGCCGCCACGCCGGCGGAGCCCGGGTCCTCGCCGAGCCGGTCGGCGCCCCGCGTGACGCGGCAGCCGACCTGCTCCAGCAGGGAGACCACCCGCTGCGGGGAGTACGCGACGCCGACCCGCCGGCTCGGCAGGTCCGCCGGCAGGGTGACCGGGGTGCGCGGCCGGACGTGGTCGAGGTCGAGGATCTCGGCCCCGGCGGTGCCGCCCGCGTGCTCGGTGAGCAGCCCGACGGCCCGCTCGATGGCGACCAGCGGCAGGGCGGGGTCGACGCCCCGCTCCCAGCGCTTCGCCGCCTCGCTGAACAGCTTGTGCCGGCGGGCGGTGCGGCCGACCATCACCGGTTCCCAGTGCGCGGCCTCGAAGAGCACGTCGGTGGTGGAGGCGACGACCTCGCTGGTCTCGCCGCCCATCACGGCGGCGAGCGAGACGGGGCCGGTGTCGTCGCAGATCACCATGTCCTCGGCGGTGAGGGTGCGGGTCACCCCGTCCAGGGTGGTCACCTTCTCCCCCGCCTCGGCGCGGCGCACCACGAGCGGACCGGTGATCCGGGCGGCGTCGAAGGCGTGCATCGGCTGACCCAGTTCGAGCATCACGTAGTTGGTGATGTCGACCGGCAGCGAGATGCTGCGAACGCCGGCCACGGTGAGCCGCTGCCGCATCCAGCCGGGGGTCGGGGCGGTCGGGTCGACGCCGCGCACCATCCGGGCGGCGAACCGGTCGCAGCCGACGGTGTCGCGGATCTCGACCGGGTACGCCGGCTCGGCCGTCGCGCCGGGGGCCGGTGCCAGCCCCGGGTCGCGGAACGGCACGCCGAGGGCGTGGGCCAGCTCCCGGGCGATGCCCCGGACGCTGAGCGCGTACCCCCGGTCGGGGGTGATCTCCACCTCGACGACCATGTCGTCGAGGCCGACGACCGGGCGGGCGTCGTCACCGGGCTTGGCGGGGGTGTCCTCGGGCAGCACGATGATGCCGGAGTGGTCGTCGCCCAGGCCCAGTTCCTTGGCGGAGCAGATCATGCCGTTGGAGTTGCGCCCGTACGTCTTGCGCGCGCCGATGGCGAAGCCTCCGGGCAGCACGCCGCCGGGGAGGATCACCACCACCCGGTCGCCGGGGGCGAAGTTGCGCGCCCCGCAGACGATCTCCTGCGGCTCGCCGGTGCCGTTGGCGGCGCCCACGTCGACCCGGCAGAACCGGATCGGCTTCTTGAATCCGGTCAGTTCCTCGATCTCCAGGACCTCGCCGACGACCAGCGCGCCGGTGACCGTCGACCGCAGGTCCACGATCGACTCGACCTCGATGCCGAGGTCGACCAGCGCCTGCTCCAGGTCGGCGGCGGGCAGGTCGGCGGGGAGGTCGAGGTACTCCCGCAGCCAGCTGACAGAAACTCGCATGACTCTCAGACCACCGTCTCGTTGTCTCGTGCCCGCACCGTCTACGCCCCGGCCCCGAACGCGCGGGTGAACCGCACGTCGCCCTCGGCCATGTCCCGCATGTCGCTGACCCCGTGACGGAACATCACGGTCCGGTCGATACCCATGCCGAACGCGAATCCGGAGTAGACCTCCGGGTCGATCCCGCAGGCGCGCAGCACCCGGGGGTTGACCATGCCGCAGCCGCCCCACTCGACCCAGCGCGGCCCGTCGCGGTGCTCGGGGAACCACACGTCGAACTCGGCCGACGGCTCGGTGAACGGGAAGTAGTGCGGTCGCCAGCGGGTCTTCGCGCCCTCGCCGAACATGGCGCGGGCGAAGTGGTCGAGGGTGCCGCGCAGGTGCGCCATGGTGATGCCCCTGTCCACCACGAGGCCCTCGACCTGGTGGAAGACCGGCGCGTGGGTGGCGTCCAGCTCGTCGGTGCGGTAGACGCGGCCCGGCACGACCACGTAGATCGGCGGCTTGCGGGCCAGCATCGTGCGTGCCTGCACCGGGGAGGTGTGGGTGCGCAGCACCAGCCCGGAACTCTCCGCGCCGTCGGGCGCTGCGATGTGGAAGGTGTCCATCAGGCCCCGCGCCGGGTGGTCGGCGGGGATGTTCAGGGCGTCGAAGTTGGTCCACTCCAGCTCGACCTCGGGCCCCTCGGCCACCTCGTAGCCCATCCCGACGAACAGGTCGCTGATCTGCTCCATCAGCGTGCTCAGCGGGTGCCGGGCACCACGCGGGCGGCGGTCGTAGGGCAGGGTGACGTCGACCCGCTCGGTGGCCAGCACCCGCTCGGCCTGCTCGCGGTCGAGGACCTCGGCACGGGCGGCGTAGGCGGCCTCGATCGAGCGGCGGGCCTCGTTGACCCGCTTGCCGGCGTCGGCCTTCGCGGCCGGCGGCAGGGCGCCGATCTCCCGGCGGGCCAGGGAGACCGGGGACCGGTCACCGAGGTGCGCGGGGCGCAGCGCGGTCAGCGCGTCCGGGTCGGCGGCGGCGGCGAACGCCTGCTCGGCGTCGGCCACGGCACCGGCCAGGGCGTCCGGGTCGAGCAGGGCGACCTGCTTCGGGTCGTACGGATCGTTGCGGTAGGTCATGGCGTACGGGCACTCCTCACGGCGGCGCCGGCCCTGCACGGGCGGCGAGGCGAGTCTACGGACGCGCGGCTTCGCCGCAGCCCGCCGGTGGGGAGTCGCGCAGGGGGAAGGGTCAGGCCCGCCGCCCGCCGACACCGGCGGGCTGGCTAAACGAACGCCGTGGCGCGTTCATCGTCTCGGGCGACTCCCTGCTGTGTGACCGCGCCGCCCGTCAGGGGCATCGGCGCAGTGCTCTGGCAGAAGCGTACAGGCAGACGGCGGCGGCCGCAGCCAGGTTCAGGCTCTCGGCGCGCCCGTGCAGCGGCACCCGCACCCGGGCGTCGGCGGCGGCGGCCAGCCCGCCGGGCAGCCCGTGCGCCTCGGAACCGAACAGCCAGGCGGTCGGTGTCGCGAGGGTGCCGGCGTCGGCGAGGTCGTCGAGGTCGCTGTCGCCGTACCCGGTGGTGGCGAGGACCGCCAGGCCGGCGGCGCGTAACGCTTCGACGACCGCGACCGGGTCGCCGGCCCGGACCACGTCGACGTGGAAGAGGCTGCCGGCGGAGGCCCGCACGCACTTGCCGTTGTACGGGTCCACGGCGTCGCCGGCGAAGACCACCGCGCCGGCCCCGGCGGCGTCGGCGGTGCGCAGCACCGTGCCGGCGTTGCCCGGGTCGCGGATCTCGGCGAGCACCGCCACGAGGCGGGGACCGGCGGCGAGGGCCGCGTCCAGTGGCACGTCGAGGTGCCGGCAGACGGCGACGAGTCCCTGCGGGGCGACGGTCTCGGCGAGGGCGGCGAGAGCGTCGTCGGTGACATCGGAGACCGGCACGTCGACGTCGGCGGCGCGCTCGGCCAGGTCGGCGTACCGGTCGAGGGCGGCCGGGGTGCCGAACAGCTCGGTGACCGTGCCGGGGCGGGCCAGGGCCTCCCGGACGGCCTGCGGGCCCTCGGCGAGGAACCGGCCGGCGGCGTCGCGGTCGCGGCGGCGGTGCAGCCGGCGGGCGGCGACGACCCTGGGGGTACGCGGGGTGAAAGGCATGGTGGGCGGCTCCACAGCGCGACCGAGGCGCCCGCCGCGCGTCGTGGACGGCACGGGAGGCGCCTCGGTCGGGTGCTGGCGGATCAGGCGGCCTGGGCCGCCGCGCCACCGGTGCCCTCGGCCGCCACGGCGGCGCGGGCGACCTCGACGATCGCGGCGAAGGCCGCCGCGTCGTTGACGGCCAGGTCGGCGAGGATCTTGCGGTCGACCTCGACGCCGGCCAGGCGCAGGCCCTGGATCAGCCGGTTGTAGGTCATCCCGTTGGCCCGGGCGCCCGCGTTGATCCGGGTGATCCAGAGCTGCCGGAAGTCGCCCTTGCGGTCGCGACGGTCCCGGTAGGCGTACTGCATCGAGTGCAGCACCTGCTCCTTGGCCTTGCGGTAGAGGCGGGAGCGCTGACCGCGGTAGCCGCTCGCGGTCTCCAGCAGGGTACGACGCTTCTTCTGGGCGTTCACAGCCCGCTTGACGCGTGCCATCTCAACTCCTTCTTCGGTTCAGGTGGCGCGCGTCAGCGGCCGAGCAGCTTCTTGATGCGCTTGGTGTCGGCCTTGGCCAGCTCGACCGTGCCGGTCAGCCGCCGGGTCTGGGTGGAGGGCTTCTTCTCCAGGTTGTGGCGCAGCCCGGCCTGCTGGGCAACGATCTTGCCCTTGCCGGTCACCTTGACCCGCTTGCCCATACCCGTGTGGCTCTTCATCTTCGGCATTGGAACGTTTCTCCCCTGTTACTGACCGCTGGTTTCGGCGGTCGTGCCGGTCTCACCGGCTGCTGCGGTCTCGCCGGCCGCCGGAGTCTCGCCGGCCGCCGGAGTCGCGGATTCCTCCGCGACCCGCTCCCGGGGGGCACCGCGGGACGCCGTCGCGGCGACCGCGGAGGCCTTGACGGCCCGGTGCGGGGCGAGAACCATGATCATGTTTCGGCCGTCCTGCTTCGGAGCGGCCTCCACGTAGCCCAGCTCCGTGATTTCGGACTCGAGCCGGCGCAGGAGCCGGTAACCCAGCTCAGGGCGGCTCTGCTCCCGACCGCGGAACATGATCGTCACCTTGACCTTGTCGCCGGCCTTGAGGAACCGCACCACGTGACCCTTCTTGGTCTCGTAGTCGTGCGGGTCGATCTTCGGCCGGAGCTTCATCTCCTTGATGACGGTCTGCTGCTGGTTTCGCCGCGCTTCGCGCGCCTTGAGTGCGCTCTCGTACTTGAACTTGCCGAAGTCCATGAGCTTGCACACCGGCGGGCGCGCCATCGGCGCAACCTCGACCAGGTCCAGGTCGACGTCCGCGGCCAGCTGAAGGGCGCGCTCCAGCGGGACGATGCCCACCTGCTCACCCTCGGGACCGACCAGTCGGACCTCACGTGCCCGGATCTGCTCGTTCACGCGTGGTTCGACGCTGATGGGGCCTCCTCGAGTCGAATTCTCTGCGGTGGCCGACTCCCGCGACCCCCGTGGTGGGGGCCGACCCGGAAAGCAGAAGGCCCCGGCGCATGCCAGGGCCCGCTCGACCGGTCGGCACGATCACAGGATCGCGCATCCGGGCCCGGGACGTGCCCGGAACCGGTGACCGGAACCCGGCCACCGACTGGGGTGACTCGGGTGGGAGCAGGCGCTCCGCTTCAGGACGGCCCACGTGTGGAACACGAGGGCAGTCTGGTCGACTCAGCAACACTACACCGCCACCCGACCCGCCCCCAAACCGGGCACCAGGTCGCGCGGTGGGGTCAGCGCCCGGCCGCACCCTCGACGAGGGCCGCGAGGTGCGCCTGGTGCAGCCGGCGCAGGGCACGCACACCCTGCACCGCCAGCTCCTTGTCGGCGGCCTGGAGGGCCATCATCGGCAGCAGGTCGTCGTCGTGCAGCTCCAGGCTCGCCCACGGCGCGCCCCGGTCGAAACGCACCCCTCGCACGACCTCCCAGGGCAGCTCGTACGAGCCGAGGACGTTGCGCACCCGCACGCCGAGCGCGTCCGCCTCGACGCGGGGCCGGGTGAACAGCAGGATGCCGAGCGCACCGAGGACGCCCAGGCCGATCATGGCGAGCTGGTCGCCGCGCTGGAAGGTGCCGTAGCCCTCGCCGGTGGGGCCGGTCAGCGACGTGGCCACCAGGCTGAACACGACCAGTAGCGCGGCGGCCGACACCCAGCAGACCAGCCGGATCCGGCGCGGGCGCAGGATCACCGGTTCGGTTTCGCTCACCCGTGCAGTCTGCCACCCACCGGCCGGGGCCCGGAGTGTGACCCCTGCGTGTCGTCGACCCGGCGGCGTCCGGAGGCGCCGGCCGGCGACCACCACCGCCAGAGGCGGCCGCCGAAATCGTTCGCCAGAGATCGGGGCGCCGGCCCGCTCCCCCACCACCACGTCGCCCGCCGCCTGGGCCGCCGACGCCACCCCGCCCGGCACCACCGTCGCGAGGGCGGCGACCGGCGGCAGCGGCCTCACAACCGGCAGGCGTGGATGTTGGTGACCAGGATGGCGCGGGCACCCAGCTCGTACAGCTCGTCCATGATCCGGTGCACGTCGTCGCGCTGCACCATCGCCTGCACCGCCACCCAGCCCTCGCGGTGCAGGGGCGAGACGGTGGGCGACTCGATGCCGGGGGTGAGCGAGCTGGCGCGGTCCAGCAGCCCGGCCGGCACGTCGTAGGCGAGCATCACGTAGCGGCGGGCGACCAGCACCCCATGCAGCCGGCGCAGCAGCTGCGCGGCCTGCGGGTGCTCGGGGGCGCCGCCCCGGCGGACCAGCACCGCCGAGGAGCGCAGCAGCGGGTCGCCGAAGACGACCAGCCCGGCCTGGCGAAGCGTGGCGCCGGTTTCCACCACGTCGGCGACGACGTCGGCGACGCCGAGCCGGATGGCGTTCTCCACCGCGCCGTCGAGCCGGATCACGTCCGCCTTCACGCCGAGTTCGGCGAGGTACCGCTCGACCAGCCCGGGGTAGGCGGTCGCGATCCGGTGCCCGCCCAGTTCCTGCACGTCGGCGACGTCCTGCGGGCGGGCGGCGAACCGGAAGGTGGCCCGGCCGAACGCCAGGTCGACCACCTCCTCGGCGGGTGCGCCGGAGTCGATCAGCAGGTCCCGGCCGGTGATCCCGACGTCGAGGTCGCCCGAGCCGACGTAGGTGGCGATGTCCTTGGGCCGCAGGTAGAAGAACTCGATGTCGTTGGCCTCGTCCGGGCAGACCAGGTCCTTGGGGTCGGCGCGCTGGCGGTAGCCCGCCTCACGCAGCATCTGGGCGGCCTTCTCGGCCAGGGCGCCCTTGTTGGGTACGGCGACACGCAGCATGACGGAGTGCTCCTTCGATCGGATCAGATCAACGGCGGGGCGCACTCACAGATGTCGGTAGACGTCCTTCAGTTCGAGACCGGTGGCCAGCATCAGCACCTGCGCCTGGTAGAGCAGCTGGGAGATCTCCTCGGCCGCCCGCTCCGGGCCCTCGTGCTCGGCCGCCATCCACGACTCGGCCGCCTCCTCGACGACCTTCTTGCCGATGAAGTGCACCCCCTTCTCCAGCGCGGCCACCGTGCCCGAGCCGGGGGTGCCGGCGGCGGCCTTGGCCTGCAGCTCGGCAAACAACTCCTCGAACGTCTTCACGGGGTGCGATTCTTCCAGCACCCGCCCGGCCGGGCGCGCGGCGGGTCCCGCCGGCCCGCCGACCGGCCCGAATTGCCTACCAGGGCGGTGCGACACACCTGCGCGACGGCCGTCAATGGCTCTACGCTGTCCGCCATGCTCAGCTCCCGTACCGTCGCGCTCGCCGCCGCCGGCACCGTCCTCGTCGCGGTAGCCGCCTGCGCGCCCCAGGACGACGACGTCTCCAC
>NZ_SMKJ01000116.1:0-19063 GCF_004348615.1 Micromonospora sp. KC207 | reverse complement strand
GCCCGGGCACAGCCACCACGACGGATCCGACCGACGCGAGGCCGACCACGGCCGCGACCAGTACAACCGCACGGTACGTGGTCGTGGTCGGACGGGTCACCGCCCGCCGGAGTTCATCACACGCCCTGGCAGTGAGGCGAGCCTTACCTTATGGTGAGCGGTGCTGCTGAGACGTCCTGCTGTCGCCCACACCGGCCTCGCGGTGCGTGCCGACGAAGCGTCCACCATGTCAACGGGTCGGCTGTCCGACCTGCCCCCGGGCAGTCGGGTGACGATCGTCGATGACCGCCAGCCCCCGTCAGTTTCCGTGCGACACGAGGTCGCGCGGTGCAGTGATTACATCGTGTGATGGATCGGAGGGTGTTGCCGATGGTGTGATTCCGGGCCAGTGTCCGAGGGTCCGTCCCCGCCCCGACGTGCGTGGCTGGTAACGGCTGGGTGCGGAGCTCGGGGTTCAAGCCGAAGGACTCTCATGCCATCTGGGCCTGACCCGGTTTGACGGACATCCCAGCTCAGAGGGGCTGTGTGCTCCTCGGGAGGATGTTCATCATGGAAGGCATGGGTAAGAAACCACGTCGGCCGCGTCGGGCGTTCACGCCGGAGTTCAAGGCGGAAATCGTCGAGGTGTGTCGACGGGGTGACCGGACGATTGCGCAGGTCGCGAGGGACTTCGACCTGACCGAGACCGCGGTACGTGAGTGGGTCAGGCAGGCCGATCTCGATGCCGGCACCCGGTCGGATGGGGTTGACCAGCGACGAGCGGGAGGAGCTGGCGCGGCTGCGGCGGGAGAACCGCCGGCTGCGCGAGGACGTCGACATCCTCAAACGGGCCACGGCGAGTTCAATCGGTCGTTGCAACACTGGGCTGTTGTAGTGGGCGTAGCTGTTCGGCGAAGACCTCGGCTGGGGTCTTCCAGCCAAGGCTCTTGCGGGGCCGGTTGTTGACCGCGAGGGCGACGGCTTCGAGGTCCTCGTCGGACCACCTCGACAGGTCGGTGCCCTTCGGAAAGTAACAGCCGATCGGAACCGCCGCGCGCCCAGTCGCGGCAGATCCGCGCATGGGACCATGGGCTTGCCACGTCGACCTCGCTAAAGGGCGACGCGGAACTTCGCACCATCGGCGGGGGTCGTCGGGGCGATCGAGGCCGGCTGCGCCGTGAGATGAGGCGTGATCACTCCCAGCTAGCCGGCGAGCGCCAGGGCGACGTCCAACTCGTGCTGCTTGGCCAGGGATAGGGTGCCAATCCGTTTGATCAGTGACTCCTCGCTGACGGCCGTGCTCCAGGTGCAAAAAACTCTCCCGTCCTTAGGCAGCGCCACTCGGACCACGCCGCTCTCCGCCAGGCCCTCCTCTGTCCCGAAAAAGACCTCGATGCCGATGATCGCGTCCGGCCGGGCCTCCTCGACGATCCGGCGTCGCTCATCGACGTCGACCGCCTGCTCGCCAGACATCAGGACGAACCCGAGCTTCTGCGCCGGGGTGGCCGGTTCGACGATCTGCATGGCTCGGTACTCCGGCCCCGCACCTCCCTGGAGCAGCACGACAGGCCGCTCCTCGTCTATCTGAGCCCACCAAACCTCGCCGCGCTCCACATGCCCTCCTCGCCCCTATCGGCGCTGCCCGCCCGGCTCGCGATGCCATTCCCTGCATATCAAGCATGTTCGGCTGTGCGCACATCGGCACGACCGGAAGTTGACGACCAGCATCGCCATTACCCACCGTGACGACCCGTTCGCGGCATGTGCGTGCGTCCGATCGAGCGGCGGTCCGGATCGTGTCGTGCTGATCGGCGGCATCAGCGAGCGAGCGAGTCGGCGTCGACGGCCCACCCTGAATTTCCTCAGTGGAGGGTAGAGCGGTGGGTGGGGCGGAGGCGGAGATGTTCGGTCTTCACCACCTCCACGGGGACGTCTGCCTGCAGGGGTGAGTGGGTGAGCCAGACCAGCGCGTGCTCCCCCTCACGAACCGGTAGCCGGGGGAAGTCGTTCGCGGCGTACTCGGTCCGTAGCACGGCCAGGGTCTCCTTTGGGCTCTCAGTGGGGTCGGGGAACGGGCCAGCCCAATGCCAGATTGTCGCGTGCAGAACCGATTCGGGGTTGGCGGTGCCGCGGTCGAATACCGGTACCGCGACGATCTCGCGGAGCAGCAGTACGTCGTCCGAGTCGAGCATCGTCGCGTTGGCCGCTGGTCCGTGCTTCGCCCACACGGGGCCGGAGTAGAAGGCCGTCAGGCCGGTCCGACGCGATTGCATGTCGGTGAACCCGCGCAGCCACACGAACCGGTCGGGTCGGTCGAGATCACGGAACTGGCCCAGCACGGCCATCCCCAGCTCCTCCTGGGTCTCGACAAACTCGCGGTCAAACAGGTCGATGAGCTCGTCGCGGCGTCCCTCGTGCAGGGTGTACCGGCGCAACTCGACGATCATGCCAGGATCCTTTCCAGAACGTCGTTGACGGTCCAGCGCGCCAGCGCCGCACGGAACGTGTTGGTTGCTTCGTCATACAGGTCGGTGAGCACCGGACGGATCCCGCGTCCGACCTGACACTCCAAGTTCGGCTCGGAGTGGTGCAGGGCGAGGAGCGGCTCCGGCGAGACGGCGAGCCAGACGTCCAGCAGCGTGATCTCCGTCGCCGGGCGTCCGAGGGAGAAGCCGGCGCCGTTGCCACGGCGTGCCCTCACCAGGCCGGCGCGCTGCAGGTCGCCGAGGCTGCGCCGGACGATGACCGCGTTGGTGTTGACGCTGGCCGCCACCTCTTCGGAGGTGAGCACTTCCCGACCGCGCCGCCTGGCCAGTTCCAGCCACGCCAAGGCGTGGGCCGCGATCGTCACCCTGCTGTTGGCCGCCACCTCGACAGTCTCGCCGACACGCGCAGCAGAAGCAACCATTTCTGTTACGTTCGACTGTCGGTGTGCACATATGCACGTTCAGGTCGGCCGGCCAGGGTCGGCCGGCGGGACGAATCACGCAGACGCTCATCGGAGCGTGATCGAGCGCCCGTTCATCGGCACGTCCGGACGCGAGCACCCGAAGACGGCCACTGAGCGTAACGAGCACTTCGCGGCAGATGCGGATGGGTCGTCTGCCCAATCTTGATCGGCTCAATCTTCGCCCACAGGGCGGAGAACCGGGATGATCTCGATCAGCATGTCGCGCAGTTGGGCTAACCCCAGGCGAAGTGGTAGATCAGGACCCTCGATCATCGCGTCGCACGTCCGCACTGCGGCGTCCCGTTTGTAGGCGTAGATCGTGAATACGTCGCGGACTGCGGTGTGGATCCAGTCAGCATGGTTGTCATCGGCGCTGGTCAGGGCCGACGCCACTGCCGCCAGGCCGGCTGCGTCCTCCTGCCGGAGTAAGGCTTCCGCGGTGGCGCGAGTAACGAACGTGTCGGCGGCGTCGAGCAGGAGCTGCTGCAGCGGTTGCTGCACTCCCGGCATATCCGCGAAGCTCGCCAGGGCGCGGCCGGCGTCCGCGCGGTCCCGAAAGTTGGGGCTGTTTGCGAGCCGTTGCAGCTCCGCGACCACGGCGCGTCGTACCTCATCGCTCATGGACGCCATCATCCGGGACTCAGCGGGCAGGTAGCGGCGGACCAAGTCCCGCCCTCAGCGCGGCATGAGAGCGCGCTCGATCTTGAATCGGGTTCAACGCCGTCGGGTAACTCGGTCGCCGTGTGGTGCCAGGTCCGGAGACAATGCTCGCCGGAAGGCGAGACGGCAAGTGGTATCGAAGGGTGTTGTTGGAGTGGGTCGATGGTTGGGCGGACGCGAATGGCCGGTGACGGTCAGTACCGTCCAGCTCGGGTGCCACCGGTACCGAGTCGTGCGGCCGGCGAAGGCGCCGACGTTTGCCGGCCTCTACGAGGGCCGTCTCGGAGCCCAGTTCTGCCTCGACAAGGAAACAGCGGTGATGTTCACCCAGGCGTGGGGTCTGGCTGCCCGATCACCGCACACGATCGTCTACCTCCCGTTGCGCCACGCGAAACTGCCTACCCACCATGGCTGGGGACGCCCGCTCGACCTGGTACTGCTACATCACCGTCTCGCGTTCCCGCCGTCACGGTGGAAGCAGGTCCGTTCCCGGTTGGGGACCGGCCGGCCACACACCGTCGTCCTACCCCCTCACGCGTGGCCGGTGCGGCCGATCGGTGACCATCGACGAGCCTGGCATCAGGAGTTTCGCGATCATCTTCGGTGGGACATCGCCGCAGACACGTTGGTGCTGACCGGCAGCCGCGAGGCGTTCGAGTTGGAAGCCGACCAGGTTCGCGCCTTGGCCGAGGAGTGTCCGGCGCATCGTGCCCGCACGCCGGGCACGCACTGCTGCGCCGAGATCGGCATCGGCAGAACTCGGCGCCACCCTGACCGCCGCCGGCCGTACGCCGAACTGCACGCCGAATACTCACAGTAGCGCCAGGTGGCGGCAGCCGGGGCGATGGACGGCAGCGCGCCACGCGGCAGAAGAGTGCGTCGACGCCGGGTCGCCTGGTGGTGTGGGAAGATCCGGCCGTGAACGGCTTCGCCAGACCGCTCGACGGCATGAACGCCTTGATCATTGGCGGCGGAGGCGACGGAATCGGACGCGCTGTCTCGCGGGCATTCGCCGCAGCCGGTGCGGCGGTCGCCGTCGCCGACCTCGATCCGGAGCGTTCCGGCGAAGCTACGGATGAGTTGGTGAGCTCCGGCCTCCGGGCCGTCGCGCTCGCCGGTGACGTGCGATCTCCGTCCGCCATCGACGGGTTTGTCAGCCAGTCCGTCGCCGCCTTCGGACGGCTTGACACGCTCGTCACCGTCGTTGGAGGCCAAGTCGCGTTCGTCCCCGCAATGCGGCTGCATGAGATGAGCGACGACGACTGGGACCTCGCGTACGAGATGAATCTGCGTTACGTCGTTCGGGCGGCCCGTGCTGCAATCCGCGCCTTTCTGGCTCAGGGTGGCGGCGGATCCATCGTCAGTGTGGGTTCGGTGACCGGGGTCATGGCCGCGCCCATGCAGGCCGGATATGGCGCTGCCAAAGCCGGCCTGGCCAGTCTCGCTAAGACAGTAGCCGCGGAGTACGCCGCCGACGCGATACGCATGAACGTTGTGGCCTGCGGCGCCATCGCGACGGCCGCCGCGAAGTCCGCACATGTCGACGGCGAAGTACCCGAGATCCCGATGCGCCGGCTCGGGGCACCGCGCGATGCCGCTGCGGCAGCCGTTTACCTGGCTTCGCCGCTCTCGTCCTATGTGACCGGGCAGAGTCTGGTAGTCGACGGCGGAGTGACAGTACGCGGTCCGTTCGCGGTCTGACCTGAGGGTGGGAACAGCCTCTGCGTTCCGGTCCCGGCGCCTAATAGTGCTTTGTTAGGTTGGGACGAGTTGGCGGCAGAGGGGGCAGAACCCGAGCCAGGTCGCGAGTAGGTACTGCAGTTCGCGGAGGACGGCGTAGAGGCTCAGGTTCGCCCCACTGCTTTTGGGCGTGTCAGCCTCAGTTGGGTGAGGAACAGTTGGGCGGCTGCGGTGAGGGTGACGTGGCGGTGCCAGCCGATCCAGGAGCGTCCTTCGAAGTGGTCGAGACCGAGGGCGGTTTTGAGTTCGCGGTAGTCGTGCTCGATACGCCAGCGGCTTTTGGCCAGGCGGACCAGTTCGGCAAGTGGTGTGTCGGTGGGCAGGTCGGACAGCCAGTAGTCGCTGGGTTCGTCCTGGCCGGGGGGCCATTGCACGAGCAGCCAGCATTCGGGCAGGACGCCGTCGTCGCCGCGGTGGGGTCCGCGTTGGATCATTCGGCCGGCGGGACGCACCCGCAGGGCGAAGAAGTGTCCGGACAGTTCACCGGCGGGCCGGTCCGGGTTGTGCTCGGGTGTGGGTAGCCGGGCACGCCAGCGCACCAACGTCGTGGCGTCGGCGCCGTGGGCGAGGGCGAGGTCTTTCAGGCTGCGGGCCGGGTGCGGGTACTTGGGTGTGGGGTGCTTGCCGACTCCGGCGTAAGGCACCTCGACCGGCTGGGCGTCGCCGGGTTGCGCGGTGGTGGACGACGTGGTCGCCACGATGTAGCCGATGCCGCGTTCGGTCAGGCCCTGGCGGAACTCGGCGACCTGGCCGTAGCCGGCGTCGGCGGTCAGCAGCGGCGGACGCAGCCCCCACTCGGCCAACTCGTCGAGCATCTCCAGGGCCATCAGCCACTTCGGCCGGTACCGCTCGGTGTCGGGGACCTTCGATGCCGCCCGCGTCGGTGATGACGTGGTGTTTCGAGCCTGGCTTGCGGCGGTCGACCGGGCTTGGACCGGTTTTGGGCCGCCCTTGAGCGCCCGGACGTGGGAGCCGTCGATCACCGCCCGGGACATGTCCAGTTGCCCGGTAACCCGGAGTTTGCCCAGCAGGATCTCGTGCAGTTGTTGCCACACGCCGGCGTTGTTCCAGTCCCGCAACCTGCGCCAGCAGGTCATTCCCGACCCGAAGCCCAGCTTTTGGGTAGGTACTCCCAGAAGATCGCGGTGTAGAGCACGTACCGGATCCCGCACAGCACCTTGCGGTCATTTAGGGGCTTGCGTCCGGGGTTGCGGTACCGGCGAGGCGGCCGGGGCGGTAGCAGCGGCGCGATCTCGGCCCACAGATCGTCCGAGACGATCCACGGCGGCTGCTCACCCCTCCTCACGTCCAGACAGAACGATCCTCACGTCCAGCCGGTTACGCCCAACATCATTTTGTATGAGTTGTAAGTCGAACGGTGCGGATCGCCGCGACCCAAGCCAGCCTATAAGCTGCCGCGTCCGTATCCAGGTTGCGGACGATCAAGGCCCTGCGCAGTGGTCCGCGGAGAAGGTCCGGACGACTGGAGCGGTCATTGTCCGGACCTACCTCGCGGATTTCCGGTGATCGCCGACACTGGATGGCAGCTTGATGTGCGACCAGCCCAGGCCAGCTGACGCCCTCAGTCGGCGTCCCAGAACGCGTCCTCTGCCTGCTGGTCGGTCGAGAACAGCCACACCTCCACGATCTTGTCACCCTCAACACGCAGCACGTCGACGCCGTCCATCGACATCTCGGCGCCGTCACGCTTGGCGCTGAAGTGCACGGGAAGGGCGCACAGCGCGCCGTTGACCATGAGGGCGCCAGTGACCTGGATCTCCAACGTGCCGTTGGTGACGCCCATCTGCCCGCCGAGCATCTCGTTGACTGCGGCGGCGCTGCGACGCGTGCCGGAGAAGCGGTTGCTGCCGGGCTGGTGCCACACGATGTCGTCGGCGAACATGCTCGCGACCGTGGCGAAGTCCTTGGCGGACATCGCGTCCACGTAGCGGCGGGCGACGGCGAGAGTAGCGGTGGAATTGGACATCGAAGTCTCCCTTGGGTCGAGGTATTACCGCTGCTGGTAGCCTATGGTTACCAACAGTGACCAGTTACCTCAACGTAACTAATGGGAGGGTGTGGCTGGTGTCACAGCACCCACATCTCAACGTCCTCACCGCGACGTGCCCGTCGCGTACCTCGCTGGCCCGCATCGCCAACAAGTGGACGGCGATGGTGGTGATCGTGCTCGGCGGCGGCCGCCGACGGTTCGGCGACATCCGTGCCACCGTCGACGGCATCAGTGGGAAGGTCCTCACCGACACACTTCGAGACCTGGAACGCGACGGACTCGTCGCGCGGCACGCGTACGCCGAGGTGCCGCCCCGGGTCGAATACGAACTGACCCCGCTGGGACACACACTGCACGAACCCCTACAAGCACTGAGCCGCTGGGCGGAGGAGCACATCGCGGCGGTGCTCGCGGCACGGGAGGAGTACGACACCCGCCGCTGAACTCACCAAGAAGATCGCGCGGAAATGGTTCTCACCAAAATGGCCCATGGGACAAACCATGGTCATTTAATTTGCAAGTGGGACATCTCTTTTGCGAACCTACATCAGGGCCTGGTGCGGAGCGGGGCGTTCTGAGCGGCCATGAAGGGCACCGGGTCGATCGCGCCGTTCGGGCTCGGGTCGCCGTGGTGGTGCACCTCGTAGTGCAGGTGCGAGGCCGGAGCTGTGGCCGGTGGAGCCGACGACACCGATGGGCTGGCCGACGGCGACCGGCTGCCCGACCGTCACCATCGGGGGTTGGTCCATGTGGCAGTAGCGGGTGAGCAGGCCGCCGGCGTGGTCGATGTCGACGTACCAGCCGCACCCGCGCGTGAGAACGGGGTCGCCGTCGCGGTCGCAGCCCCATTCGGCGCCGGTGTCGGTGTGGACGGCGTTGCAGCGGACGGTGCGGACGGTCCCGGCGGACGCGGCGCGGATGATGGCGCCGCGCGGGGCGCTGAGGTCGACGCCGTCGTGGCCGGGCCGGTCCGAGGTACGGACCCCTGACCCGACAGGGGCGAGGACCGGCTGCGTCCACGGGCCGGTGGCCCCGCACCCGGCAACCAGTCGGGTGGCGGGTCCTTCCCATTTCGCGTAGGCGTCGGGGAAGGCGCTGACCTGCACGGCCTGGGCGGCCTCGGTGAGTGGCATCGCCTGCCAGCCGCCGATCGTTGCCAGCTTGCCGAAGAACTTCTCCGACGCGTAGACGGGGTCCTGAAGCCGGGCGCGGCTGCCCCACCCTTGGCTGGGGCGCTGCTGGAACAGCCCGACCGAGTCCCGGTCACCGCCGGCCAGGTTCCGCAACAACTGGCCACCTCCACCAGCGTCGTTGTCGTTCGCTGCGGATGCGGGCACGTTCGCGGCGTTGGGCGGCCAGGACGTCGGGGTGGCGGGCGTTGGCGTTGCGCCAGCGCAGGTACGCCTGCAGGTGCCGGGTCCGCGCGGGGTGGTTCGAGCCGGCGATGACGAAGGTGCGTAGCGGTCCGAACTGGGCCTCGATCGGGTTGGCCCGGGAGGCGTAGGTTGGGGTGAAGGACAGCTCGACCTTGTTCCGGGCCGCCCACGACCGGATCTTCGAGCCCTTGTGCGCGGACAGGTTGTCCAGAATGACGTAGATCGGTGCCCCATCAGGGCGGACGGCCCGGATCGACTTCAAGGCGGCGAGGGTGTTCGGGCCCGGCGCTCTTGCGGCGGCGCACGACGCCCCGGAGTTGATCGTCGCCGACGCTGTAGCAGCCGTGGAACTGCCGGACGCCGTGCAGCTTGTGGTAGTTCGCGGGCAACCGGCGTGGGTGCCCGGCCGGTGCCCACCCGGTGCCGGCCTGCGGGCGGATCACCAGGGGCCCGAACTCGTCGAACGCGAACACCCGCTGCGGAAAGTGGCTGCTCACGTACTCGATCCGGGCGAGCTTGGTGTCCCGGTCAGGGTCGGTGGACTCCTTCCACGTCTTGGTCCGCTGGAAGGTGATCCGGTGTTTGAGCGGCGACCATGGTGACGAGGGTGTCGATCAGCTCTTCGGCGGTGGTGTGCCATTTGTCGCCTTCGAGCTGGCCGGTGAGTTCCATGCCGGCGATGCCGTCGGCGCTGGCGAGGAGTAGGGCGGCGTATCGGCGGGCGTGGTGTTCGCCGGTCACGGCGGCGACTACTTGCAGGGATTCGTCCTGCGTGGGCTGGGCAGCCCGGGCGAACGCGGTGGGATCGCTGGCGGGGCTGCTGAACATCAGACGGTAGAGATGGGGTTGGCGGCGGGCGAGGTTGATGAAAGCGGCGAGGAGGGCCCGCAGCTTTGCGGCCGGTGTGAGGCTGGGGTCTCGGTGGATGGCGCCGATTCGTTGACCGAGTTCGTCCCAGGCATGACTGCCGACCGCGATCATGAGGTGTTCCTTGTCCGGGAAGTGCCGGTAGGGGGCTCCACGGGTGACCCCTGCCCGCGCTCCAACGGCACGGAGGGTCACGGCTTCGAGGCCGCCGTGGTCAAGCAGCTCGGCCGCCGCTTCGAGCAGGGCCTGGCGTGTCGCGGCGGCGGTTTCAGCCCGGATCATCCGTTCATCCTATGGCCGGGTTAGGACGCCTTTGCCGACCGTAGGCGAAGGGTTGTGGCTACCAGCCCCTGAGGTTGCTACGGCTGTTCGGCCAGCGACTCGAGGTGGTGGCCCAGGTTTCGTTCGAGGTCGTCGATCCCGATCTGGGCGATGAGTTTGCCGACGGCCCGCCCTCGAGCCTCGACGCCAGGTCCCGTGGTGGACCGGGCGGACTCGACGAACGACGCCAGCAGGTTCTCCTCCGGCGGCAAGGTGGAGCGGTTCACCTGGGTTCTGACCGCCGTGATGGCTTGTTTGTCGAAGCTGGCGATACGCCGGGCCACAGCGTTGACGAAGTCGTCGAGTTCGGCGTCGGGGATCGCCCGGGTGACCCAGCCGTACTGTGCGGCGCGGTCGGCGTCGTAGTCCTGACCGGTCAGGAGTACCTCCAAAGCCCGGTCGCGGCCGAGGAGGTGTGTCAGTCGTTCGGTGCCGCCGGCGCCGGGGACCAAACCGAAGCCGACCTCGGGCTGGCAGAAGATCGCCTGTTCCCGGCTGGCGTAGCGCAGTCGAAGGCGGCGGTGTACTCCGCGCCGCCGCCACGGGTACGTCCCCGGATCGACGCGATGCTGACGAACGGTGCGGCAGCCAAGCGCATGCCGAGTTCGACGAACCCGGGCAAGGGCCGGCGAATTCAGGCGGTCGAAGCATTTGCCTCTACGAGTTCGGCGAACATCTTGGAGGGCTGCTTCGCGATCCGCGGCGGTAGGGTCCCGGCGGCGGCGATGATCGCGTCGCCGACGGTCAACGCGTCGCGGCCGGACAGCGGGACCAGGACCAGGAACCGGAAGGTCCGCTCCACCAGCGTCGCCACCGCCGACTTTCCGCCCTTGCCGATCACGAGGTCGCCCTCCCAGTGTCCCGGGACCTGCCGGTCGTCGGCCTCGGCGGGACGTTCGTCGAGGTAGCGGGGTTCGCGGATCCTTGGTGCCGGGGCCGGACGCGGCCCCGAGCGGCGGGCGGTGCGGCCGGTGCGTAACGCGATGAGTTCCCGGGCCAGGGTGGACACCGGCTGGGCGTGAAGCCACTGGTAGATCGCGTCGTGGGACACCCGTACAGCTTGATCGCCGGCGTAGTCGCGCGGCAACCGGCCCGCGATCGACGCCGGCGACCAGCCACCGCGCAGCAGCTCGGTCACCACCGCTCGCAGCCGTGGTGACCGGTCGACCGCGTACACCTTCGGCCGCCGCCGGCCGGGCGCCGCCGACTCATCGGCGGCCACCGCCCGGTACCCCGCCCGGCCGCCGTGTCGGGCCACGTCCCGAGAGACCACCGACGGATTCCGGCTGATCAGCCGGGCGATCTCCTTGTATTCCAGGCCCTCGACCAGACCACGGAACATCTCTTCACGATCAGCCAAGGTCAACATGTTGCGCACGGCGGGCATCCTGTCCCACCGAACCACCAAGATCAAGTGCTACGACTGACTGAACTCGCCGCCCGCTGCCGGCCATGTCCGCGATGGCCGGGATCTGGTCGCTGTCGACGTGGTTGAAGAAGAATCCCGGCGTTGCGCTGTCGAAGATGACGACGCTGACCTGTTCCTCGCCGCTCAGACGGTCGACGATGTCCGACAGTTCAGCCACAGTGTCCGCGCCGATCAGGTTGAACGGTGGACTGGCTGACGTGACTCGACGTACCTTCGACGTCTGGTCGTCCACTGTGAACTGCTTTAAGAGGTTCGTTCCACTGGTCGGGTGGCGTAGGCGCGAAGCTCATCGGCCCATGTTGTGGGATTGCGCCATTTGCCGGAGTCCTTCTTCCACGGTGATCGTCGGCTGATAGCCCAGTCGAAGTCGTGCGCGGGTGATGTCGTAGACGCGGTCGCGGCCCATGAACGAGATGATCCAAGGGGTGAGCGGTGGCGCGGTGGCGCTGCGACGCGCTTTCGCGGCGGTCTGCATGAGCGTGGCCAGAGGTGAGGCGACTGCCCGGGGAACGCTGTTGGCCGCGCTGACGTCGACGCCGCGGGTGGCCAGCAGAGGGGTGAAGAAGTCGCGGGCGGGGCGAGGGCTGCCGTCGGTGACGTAGCAGATCAAGCCGTGATCCCCACGGTCGAGTGCCAGCGTGATGATGTGGGCGAAATTGTCGACGTGGCAGAAGTCGACCATGTGCCGCCCTCCGTCGATCCAGGAGAATCGGCCGGCTTCCACGGAGTCGATGAATCCCTGCAAGGTGTGGGTCATGCCCCGGCCCCACAGGAACGGCGGCCGGATGACGACCAGGGACGTGTTCCCGTGCGGCAGGGCAAGCAGTTCCTGCTCGGTGCGGAGCTTCACGCGGCTGTAGGCGATGTTCGCCTTGCCCGTGTCGGAGTTCTCGTCGACGGTGTGGTCGTGATTGGTGCCGGTGGAGACACTGGCCGCGGACACCAAGACGAATCGCTTGACCCGTGCGTCCACGGCGGCCTGGTAGAGGGCGCGGGTCGGCAGCAGGTTGCGGTCGACGAAAACCTGGTCGGGTCCCCAGAAGGCCATGAAGGCCGCCGAGTACACCACGGCGTCGACCTCGCCGAGAATCTGTAGCCATGCAGGCCCGCTGCCGGACTTGACCAGGTCCGACAGGTCACCGCTGACCGGGAGCCCGCCGGCCGATGTGATCGCGTCCGCGGCCGCCGCGGACCGCGCGAGCGCGTGCACCGTGTGCCCGTCGTTGACCAGCCGCCGGAGGATTGCTCCTCCGGCGAAGCCCGATCCGCCCGTGAGAAAGATTTTCATCGACACTCCTCGACGATTGCGTGACGCCCACGGCATACGTACGGATGTCGACTCCCGCGGACCGAGAGCCCCGGCGTCACAAGATGACGGCGTCATCACAGCCAGCGTAAGCAATCGAGATGACATCGTCAACGCTTTGGGATGACTTTGTCATCAGCGGGATGGCTCATTGCCGACTCAGGCCTCCTCGAACGCCGACAATTCGTCGAGGAATCGACCGCGGGTGCAACAAGGGCCTCCTGGCCCGGACAGCAATCCCGGCCGCCCCAGTCCGAGCCCTACCGCCAGCCGCCCAGAAGACTGTCCCGTACCGACGCTGCGGCGTGGATGCCCGCGGTCGCCGGCGGCTGGCGTAAGGGTATGGACCGGCGCGGTGACCGTCCGCGTCGGAGATCTCCCAGTCAGGCTGCGGCACCCGCCTGTGGGTCCTTCACCGGAGCTGTGACCGCGGCCACCGCGCGGGCCGTCGGCACCGTTTTGTTGCGTGAGGCGATGGTGCTGCGCGGGTCGATGGATCTGCGGTCGACCGACGGCTGTTTCCAACCAGGACGTGCCGGTCGTCCTGATCAACGGAGCACGCCAAACAGGCAAGAGCACGCTGGTCCGCCTCGTTGCCGGCGATCGTCTCGCCGAGCGCCGCGATCTCGACCGGGCGCAGGACCGGGCGGCGGCGATCGCCGATCCGGTCGGATTCGTGGACTCGCCGGAACTCCTGGTCATCGACGAGATCCAACGCGCTCCGGAGCTGCTGCTGGCCATCGAGGCGGCCGCCGACGAGGATCCCCGCCCGGGCCGTTATCTGCTCACCGGCTCGTCTCGCCTCTTCGGCATGGTCGCCGCCCCGGACGCGTTGCCCGGCCGGATGGAAACCGTCGAGCTCTGGCCGTTGTCCCAAGGTGAACTCGACGCAGCGCCGGACGGATTCGTCGACGCCCTGTTCGCGTTCGGTCCGGATCTGCGACACGAGTCGGAGGTGACCCGCACCGACTACGCGGCCAGGATCGTGCGCGGCGGCCTGCCCGAGGCCACCACCCGCACCGCCGCCAGCGGTTCCTCGACGCCTACGTCCAGGCGCTCATCGACCGCGACGTCCGCCAACTGTCCGCCATCCAGCACTAGGGCGAGGGCCGATGCCTCGGACACGATGTGCGAGAGCCGGGGATCGATCGAGCGTGGGGATGGCGTACGGGGTGACTGCCCATAACGGGGGCGCGGGGCCGCCGTTCCTTGACTGGCCTGACTCCCACGCCAACCGTCGCTGCAGCGGCTTGAATGGCGGTGCGCAGGTCAGCAGGGACGGGCGGGACTGGCGCATCGGCGCCGCCGCCGACGTGAGTTGGATCGCTGGCCACACCACTGCCGGCGTTTCGATCACCACCGCCATGCCGCCGGTCTTCGGCGCCTACGCCACCACGTGCCAGGCCGACGACGTCACCGCCGCCGCCTACGAGCAGGCCCTGATCGAGGGCCTCTCCACGCACACCCCCGACCAGCCGTGGTGGCTGGCCTACCTCGACACCGGCGCCCACGACATCGTCTTCCCCCACGCCCCGAGGGCGCGGTCACCCTTCGACGAGGACTACCCCTGCCGCTCTCGGCGGTTGGCAGCAGCTGGTCGGTTTGCCGTAGATTCGCTTCCCGTCCGGACCACGACCACGACCACAGGACAGGCTGCCGCCGATCCCCGCGCGCCCGGCCGACGTGGTGGCTCTCCTGGGTAGGGTGGGGGGCTGTCCGCTTCCGGTGGGAGGTAGATGATGACGGCGCAGCCATCTCGACCGACGTTCGGGCTGGACGACTTCGCGCTGGACGACCGGATGCGGCTGTTCGGTTACGTGACGGCGGAGAACCGGTTCGCCTACCTGTGGCTGCTACGGGCGTTCGACTCGGCGCGGTCCAGCTACCACGTGGTGCTGCACACCTCCGACGTGGCCGCGGCGCTGGCGGCGTTGCACGACGCGGACGCCGACTGCCCGGATCCGGCGGGGCTGGAGTTGCCGCGGCTGCTCGACGCCCTGGTGGAGTGGGGGGTGCTCGACCGGGGGCAGGACGGTTCCCGGGCCACGACGCTGGCGGAGTACCGCAACCGGCACTCGGTGTACCAGTTCACCGAGGCCGGGTACCGGGCGCACCGGGCGGTGGAGGCGGTGCTGTCGGCGAGCATGGACGACTCGACGCTGTCCCGGCTGGTCTTCGCCGACCTCCTGGCGGACCTCAACGCGCTCGCCGTAGCCAACGAGGCGGGGGACGCGGAGGAGGTCTACCGCAAGTTCAACCGGCTGGACCGGGCGTTGGCCGACATCGCCGAGCGGGCGGCCCGCTTCTATCACATGCTGGGCGACCTGAGCCGCACCAACGACGTGCGGCCGGAGGTGTTCCTCGCGCACAAGGACGCGCTGCTGGCTCACCTGCGGGACTTCCATGACGAGTTGCAGCGGTACACGCCCCGGCTGCGCGCGGCGGTGCACGAGGTAGAGACGACCGGTCTGGACCGACTGATCGAGGCCGCCGCCGAGGCCGACGAACGGCTGTTCCACACGCCGGTGCAGCGGCTGGAGGACTGGCGGCGGCGCTGGGCGGGGCTGCGGTCCTGGTTGGCGCCGCCGGGCCCGGAGCAGCTCAGCGAGGCGGACCGGTTGTCGGACGCCACCATCGCCGCGATCGGTGACGTCCTGGCCCTGCTGCGTCGGGTCACCGAGGCGCGTCGCGGTGGGGTGAGCCGGGAGTCGCAGTTGCGACACCTGGCCGCGTGGTTCACCCATACCGGCAGCCAGGAGGCCGCGCACGCCCTGTTCGATGCCGTGTTCGGCCTCGGCGCTCCACGCCACGTCGGGGTGGCGCACCCGGATCCGGAGGCGATCGCCAGCCGGCTGTCGTGGTGGGAGGCGCCGGCGGTGGAGCTGTCCCGCACCCTGGTGACCACCGGCCGGGCGCCGGGGCGGGGCCGGGGACGGCCGGCCCGGCTGGACCGGGTCGACGAGCGCCGGCACCGGCTGCGCGGCGACCAACTCGCCCGGGAGCGCCGGCTGGCCGACGCGGCGACGGCGCTGGCCGACGTGGGCGTGGACGACCACCAGTTGGACGGGTCGCAGACCCAGGTCCTGCTGCGCCTGCTCGACATCGCGTTGGCCGCTCGGGTGGGCGGCAGAGCCGGGGTGCCGCTGGCGGCCGCCGCGCACGGCGTCCGGCTCACCCTCACACCCACGCCCGGCCGGTTCGCCACGGTGCGCACCGCCGAGGGCCGGCTGCATCTGGACGGGTACGCGTTGACGGTCACCGCCGCGCAGCACACCGCAGTCCACCGTCCCGAGTTGGTGCCGGCGTGAGCGGGGAACCGGGCGCGCTCCGACCGGCGGCCCACCGGTTCGCCGTCGACGTTTCAGAGTTGGAGTTGGCGGACTACCAGCGGGCGGTGCGGCTGGTCCTGCGCCACCCGCTGATCACGGCGACCTGGCCGGACGAGCGGGCGCTGCCCCGGGTACGTCGGTTCTCCGCCACGCTGCGGCGGGATCTCGCCGAGGCGTTCGGATATCGGCTGGAGCTACACGGTGCGACGGCCCGGCTGGTGCGGGCGAAGGACCGGCTCGACGGCACCCAGCCGGCGGTGTCACGCACCGGGCGCCCGTTCGACCGGCAGCGCTACGCGTACCTGTCGTTGTGCCTGGCGGCGCTGGGCCGCGCCGGGATCCAGATCACCCTCAGCGAGTTGGCCGACTCGGTGGCCGGCGACGCGAACCGGATCACCGGCTTGGGGTTGGATCCGGACCACGGCCCGGACCGGCGGGCGTTCGTGGACGCGGTCGGCTGGCTGGAGGAGCGGGGCGTGCTGCGGCTGGCCGACGGCTCCAGCGCCGCCTGGGCCAGTGACCCGGGGGCCGGGGAGGCCCTGTACGACGTGGCGCGGGACGTGGTGTTCGCGCTGTTCCGGCCGACCCGGGTGCTGCAGCACGTCGACTCGGTGTCGGCGCTGCTGGATCGGGCGGTGAGCAGCAGCGGCAACGCCGAACGCCGGCAGGCGGCGCAGGCGGCCCGGCGGGCGGTGGTGGAGTCGCCGGTCATCTACCACGCCGACGTCGAGCCGGCGGTCGCCAACCACCTGCGTGGCTCCGCGCTCGCCGCCGACCTGGCCCGGCTGACCGGGCTGCGGGTGGAACGGCGGGCCGAGGGCGTGCTGCTGGTGGACACCGCCGGGTTCACCGCGGAGCGGTTCCCGGGCACCGGCTCGGTGGCGCAGGCCGCGGTGCTGCTGGCGGTGAGGATGGCCGACCGGGTGGCGGACCCCGACGGCCGCCGGGTCAAGCGGCTGACCCCGCCTGACGGGCACGCCCGGCAGCAGGCGCTAATGAGCGACATCGACGCCGGCCTGCCCGCGGCCACCCTGGTACGCCTCGACGACGCCGGTCCGGACGAGCCGTGGGCCGCCGACGACCGGAGTGACCCTGACGAGGCCGACGGCGCCGGCCGGTTGCCGTTCATCACCGACAGTTTCCTGCGTACCGCCGTCGGGGAGATCCTGCAGCGGTACGGGACCGCGTTCGGGGCCCAGTGGCACGCCGACCCGGACCGGCTGCGGGTCGAGGCGGTCGCGCTGCTGGAACGGTTCGGCGCGGTCACCGCCGTGCCGGGCGGGATGCTCGTCCGGCCGCTGGTGGGGCGGTACCGCCACACGGTCGCCATGGTCAAGCCCCGCGTCACCACCGAAACCCTGTTCTGAGGAAAGTCGACTGTGATCGAGCAACGCGCCGTCCGCCGGTTCGCCCCCACCCGGGCCGGGATCATCAACCTGTGGGACTACCGGGACGAGGAGTTCAGCTTCGTCGACGGGTGGCTGGTGCTGCGCGGGCCCAACGGGTCCGGCAAGACCAAGGCGCTGGAGGTGCTGTTCCCGTTCGTCCTCGACGGGCGGATCGAACCGCGCCGGCTCAATCCGTTCGCCAGCGAGGACCGGACGATGAAGTCGAACCTGCTCTACCGAGGGCAGGAGGTCACCCACGCGTACGTCTGGATGGAGTTCGGCGACGGCGAGCAGTACGTGACCGTCGGCATCGGGTTGCGGGCACACCGGCACGTCGACCGGGTCACCCGCTGGCACTTCGTGGTCGACGGCCGGGTCGGGGTGGACTTCTCCCTGCTCGACGCCGACGACCGGCCGCTGACCCGCCGCGACCTGATCGACCGGCTGGGCGTCGAGGCGGTGCGGGACTCGGCGGAGGACTACCGTCAGCTCGTCGACGCCCGGCTGTTCGGCCTCGGCCCGGCCCGCTACGAGCAACTGCTGGACCTGGTGCTGACCCTGCGCAAGCCGCAACTGGCCAAGGACCTCAACCCGGTCGAGCTGTCCCGCACCCTGCAACGGGGGCTGCGCCCGGTCGAGGACCACCTGCTGGTGGAGGCCGCCCGCTCGTTCGACGACATGGAGGCGGTCGCCCGTACCCTGGAAGGGCTGGTGGCGGCGGACGCCGCGACGGCCTCGTTCCTGACGGTCTACTCGACCTATCTGCGCACCCACGCGCGGGCGGCCGCCGACGCCCTGACCGCCCGCCGCGACGCGGTCGCCACCCGGTCAACCGCACTCGATGACGCCCGTCACGCAGCCGACGCGGCGGCGAAGGCGGAGTCCGCGGCGGGTGAGCGGCTGCGGGCCGTGGAGGGCGAGCCCGGGCGGCTGCGCGCCCACCTGGACAGCTTGAAGGCCTCGGCGGCATACCAGTCCCACGAGCAGCTCGCCGACCAGCAACGGCACGTGCACGACCTGGCCGAGGCGGCCGGGCGGGCCCACGAGGCCGTCGTCGCCGAGGAGAGCGCGGCGGCGCGGCGGCGTACCGAGTCGGAACGGGCGACGGTCGCGGCTCGGGACACGCGGACGGCGGCCGACCGGCTCGCCGCCGATCTCCTGCTCGACGCCGAGGCGGCCGGGATCACCTGGAGCGCCGACGACGCCGCCCCGGACGACCTGGCGGCCCGGATCACCGCGCGGGCCGCCGCCCGCCGCGACGACGTGCGCGCCGTCCGCGCGCAGGTGGCGCGGCACGACCAGGCCGACCGCGACCACACCCGGGCCGCCGCCGACGCGGCCGGCGCCACGACTGCGGCCGCCGACGCCGAGCAGGCCGAGCGGCGCGCCGAGGACGCCGTCGCGCAGGCCCGCGCCCGGCTGCGCGCCCAGCTCGAGCAGTGGGCGCAGGCCAACGCCGGGCTGCTGGCCGACATCGCGCGCCCGGACCTGGCCGTCGGGCTGAGCGCCGCCGTGGACACCACCGGCGAGCCGGGCGCGCCGACCCTGCGCGAGGTGTACGCCGACGCCACGGCCACCGCGGTGGCCCAGCGGCGGGACCGGCTCGCGGCGCTGGCGGCGCAGCGCGCGGCGCTGGCCGACCGGCGGGCCGAGGTGGCCGCCGAACGGGACCGGATCGCCGCCGAGCACGACGACGCCCCACCCGCC
>NZ_SMKJ01000115.1:0-19158 GCF_004348615.1 Micromonospora sp. KC207 | reverse complement strand
CCCACCCGACCGGTCAGCTGACGTCGGCGGGCGGCACCCGCCCCGAGCGAAAGGGCGAAGCCTGTGGACCTGTTCACCGTGCACGACGTGATCGCCGCGGACGCCGACGCGTGGCAGCCGGGCGACCGCTGGCTGGCCGGCGGCACGTTCCTCTTCTCGCAGCCGCAACCGCGCACCCGCCGGCTGCGCGACCTCACCGCCCTGTCCTGGCCCCCGTTGCGGACCAGCCAGGACCCGGCCGAGCCGGGCCTCGACATCGCCGCGACCTGCACCATCGCCGAGCTGTTCCGGTACTCGCCGCCGGCGCGCTGGCCGTCGCTGGGCCCGCTGATCCAGGGCTGTTGCCACGCGTTCCTCGCCTCGTTCAAGGTGTGGAACGTCGCGACGGTCGGCGGCAACCTCTGCGCGGCGCTGCCGGCCGGGCCGATGATCTCCCTGGTCACGGCCGCCGAGGGGTCCTGCCTGCTCCAGGGGCTCGACGGGCGGCACCGGCGCGTGCCGGCGGCCGAGCTGGTCTGCGACGTCGGCGCGACGGTGCTGCGCCCGGACGAGTACCTGCACACGATCCGGTTGCCCGCGCGCACCCTGGGCGGCCGCTTCACGCTGCGGCGGGCGTCGCTGCGCCCGCTCGGGCGCTCCGCCTCGGTCGTGATCGGACACCGTGACCCGGACACCGGGGCGTTCACCCTCACCGTGACCGCCGCCACCCGGCGACCGGTCGCCGTCGCCCTGGCCGACCTGCCCCGGCCGGGTGAGCTGGCCGACCTGCTGGACGCCCGGATCCCCGCCGGGGACTGGTACGACGACGTGCACGGCCTGCCGGCGTGGCGGCGGCAGATGACCCTGCGGCTGGCCGAGCAGGTCCGTGCCGAGCTGGCGGGGGGGCCGGCGCGGTGAGCGTACGGGTGAACGGCCAGCCGTGCGCCGTCGCACCGAGCGGCGGCCAGTGCCTGCGCGGCTACCTGCGCGAACAGGGCTGGTTCGGGGTGAAGAAGGGCTGCGACACCGGTGACTGCGGCGCCTGCACGGTGCACGTCGACGGTGTGCCGGTGCACAGTTGCCTGTATCCCGCCGTGCGGGCCGTCGGCCGCGAGGTGACCACCATCGAGGGGGTCGCCGCCGTGGCCGGCGGGCCCGAGACGCAACAGCGGTTCCTCGACGCGCAGGGGTTCCAGTGCGGCTTCTGCACCGCCGGGTTCATCATGACCGCCGTCGCCCTCGACGAGGGGCAGCGCGCAGACCTGCCCGCCGCGCTGAAGGGCAACCTGTGCCGGTGCACCGGGTACCGGTCGATCGCCGACGCGCTGCACGGCGTCCGCAACGCCGAGGAGGCGACCCCGGGCGGGGCGGTGGGTCGGAACCTGCCGGCGCCGGCCGGGCCCGACATCGTCACCGGTGCGGCCCGGTTCACCGCCGACGTGACGGTGCCCGGGCTGGCTCACGTCCGGCTGGTCCGTTCGCCCCTGCCGCACGCCCGGGTCGTCGACGTCGACGTGCGCGCCGCCCTCGCCGTGCCCGGAGTGCTCGCCGTGCTCACCCACCGGGACGCGCCGACGACCCTGTTCTCCACCGCCCAGCACGAGAACGCCGACGACGATCCAGCCGACACCCGGGTCCTCGACGACGTGGTCCGGCACGTCGGGCAGCGGGTCGCCGCCGTGGTCGCCGAGACCGAGGCCGCCGCCGAGGAGGGATGCGCCAGGGTACGGGTCGACTACCATCCGCTGCCCGCCGTCACCGACCCCGAGCGGGCGATGCGGGCAAACGCGCCGGCGATCCACGGCGACAAGGGCGCGGAGTGCCGGATCGCCCGTCCGGCCGGGAACGTGGTCGCCGAACTGCACGGCGAGTGCGGCGACGTGCGCACCGGATTCGCCGCCGCCGACGTGGTGTACGAGGAGACGTTCCGCACCCAGCGGGTGCAACACGCGCACCTGGAGACGCACTGCGCCATCGCCTCGTTCGACGCGGACGGGCGGATCGTCGTGCGCAGCAGCACCCAGACGCCGTTTCTCACCCGGCGGGCCCTCGCCCGGATCTTCGACCTGCCGCCCGAGCGGATCCGGGTGGTGGCCGGCCGGGTCGGGGGCGGCTTCGGTGGCAAGCAGGAGATGCTGGTCGAGGACGTCGCGCTGCTCGCCGCGCTGCGTACCGGCCGGCCGGTGAAGCTGGAGTTCACCCGGGCCGAGCAGTTCTACGCCGCCACGACCCGGCACCCGTTCACGATCCGGGTACGCGTCGGCGGTCGCCGCGACGGGACGCTGACCGCGCTGCAACTGCGGGTGGTCTCGGACACCGGCGCGTACGGCAACCACGGGCCGGGGGTGCTCTTCCACGGCTGCTCGGAGTCGGTGGCGGTGTACCGGTGCCCCGCCAAGCGCATCGACGCCTGGGCGGTCTACACCAACACCGTGCCGTCCGGCGCCTTCCGCGGGTACGGCCTCGGTCAGGTCTCCTTCGCGGTCGAGTCCGCTGTCGACGAGCTGGCCCGCCGCCTCGGCGTCGCGCCGGACGAGTTCCGCGCCCGCAACGTCGTCCGCGCCGGCGACGACCTGGTCACCCCGGCCGGCGACCCGGACGACCTC
The DNA here is from genome assembly GCF_004348615.1 of Micromonospora sp. KC207. Lineage (NCBI taxonomy): Bacteria > Bacillati > Actinomycetota > Actinomycetes > Micromonosporales > Micromonosporaceae > Micromonospora > Micromonospora sp. KC207. The sequence continues at coordinate 16,573 of NZ_SMKJ01000115.1, read as the reverse complement.
GCCATCCGCAGCTACGGCCTGGACCAGTGTCTGGACGTCGTGCGGTCCACGGCCGCCGAGCCGGGCACCGGGCCGGGCGCACCGGCGGGATGGCTGGTCGGCGAGGGGTCCGCGTTGGCCATGATCGCGACCGGGCCGCCGGGGGGACACCACGGCCAAGCCCGGCTGAGCCTCACCCCGGGCGGTGACTACCAGCTCGACGTGGGGACGGCCGAGTTCGGCAACGGCTCCACCACGGTCCACCAACAGATCGCCGCCGACGTGCTGGGTACCACAGTGGACCGGATACGGGTGCGGCAGTCGGACACCGCGCTGGTCGGACACGACACCGGCGCGTTCGCCTCCACCGCCACGACGGTGGCCGGCACCGCCGTTCTCCGGGCGGCCACCGCGCTACGGGAGCTCCTGCTGGACCTCGCCGCCGGCCCCCGCCCCGCCGGGGCGCGCGCCGGCCTGCGGCTGGACTCCGCCGCCGTCCACGGCGTCGGCGGGCCGCTGTCCCTGACCGACCTGCACCGGCTGGCCGTCGCGCGGGGCGCGCGACCGACGGCCACCGGCCACGCCGAGGGCGCCGAGCGGTCGGTGGCCTTCAACGTCCACTGGTTCCGGATCGCGGTGGACCCGGAAACCGGCGAGATCAGGGTGTTGCGCAGCGTGCACGCCGCGGACGCCGGCACGGTGCTGAATCCGATGCAGTGCCGGGCCCAGATCGAGGGGGGCGTGGCGCAGGCGCTCGGCGTCACCCTCGCCGAGCACCTGCGCATCGACGCCGAGGGGCGGGTGACGACCACCGACTTCCGCAGCTACCACCTGCCGACGTTCGCCGAGGTGCCGCGTACGGAGGTGCACTTCGCGCGCACCGTCGACCCGCTCGGTCCGGCCGGGGCGAAGTCGATGAGCGAGAGCCCGTTCAATCCGGTCGGCGCCGCCATGGCCAACGCGCTGCGCGACGCGACCGGGGTCCGCTTCACGGACCTGCCGTTCACCCGCGACCGGGTCTGGCAGCGCCTCTCGCAGGGGCAGGGCGGTGAGCGAATGCCGCCCTGAACCGGCGACGACCGGACACGAGACGGAAACCTGACCGCCGTACCGTTTGCCGATCGGGTTCCTCGACGACGGGGATGACGATGCTGCTGCGCGACGCGCTGGCCCTACCGTCTCTCAGGCTGACCCTGCTCACCGGCGGCGACGGGCTGGACCGCCCGGTCAGCCAGGTCTTCGTCACGGACCTGCCCGACCCCCGCCGCTACCTCTGCGGCGGTGAGGTCGTGCTCACCGGGCTGATGTGGCGGCGGCGGCCCGCCGATGCCGAGAACTTCGTCCGGTCGTGCGCCGAGGCCCGGGTCAGCGCGATCGGCGCGGGCGACGCTGCCCTCGGCGGCGTGCCGTCGGATCTGGTCGAGGCCTGCCGCCGGCACGGCGTGCCCCTGTTCGAGGTTCCGGTGGAGGTGTCCTTCCGGGAGGTCATCGACGCCCTCGCGCCGTCGGTGTGGAAGCAGCGGGCGACCGGGCTGGCCACGATGCTCGGCCGGCAGCGGGGAGTGGTCGCGGCGATGGCCGCCGGTGCCCGGCTGCCCGATCTGCTGCCGGCCGTCGCCGCCGACCTGGGCGTGCGGTGCTGGCTGCTTTCCGCCACCGGCCGGCCGGTCGCCGGCACGGCCCTGTTGCCGGCCTCGGCCGCCGGGGAACTGGCCACCGCCTTTCTGACCGCCACCCGGCTGCCGTTCACGACCCGGGCCGGTGGGATCCTCATGTCGGTCACCGCGATTCCCGGCTTCCCGGCGCACCGGATGGCGTCCTGGCTGCTCGCCTGCGCGCCGCTCGGGCCGGAGCTGCCAGCCGTGCCGGCCGGGCCGGAAGCGCCGGCGGGGGCACCCGGGCCGGAGGCGGGGGTCACGGGCGCATCCCGGCCCTCGGTCACCGGGCGCCGCGCGGTACGGGCGGATGCCGACGCGCCGGCCCTGCCCGGGGACGACGTGCTGGCCGAACTGGTCAACATGGTCGCGTTGGAACGGACCCAGGCCGACGAGGCCGAGCGGGTCGAGCAGCGCCTGGCCGACCAGGTGGGGCGGGCGCTGGCCGGCGACGGCGACGAGGCCGACCTGCGGGCCCGGCTCCGGGCCTGCGGGCTGATGCCGGACCGGGGCTTCGTCGCGATGACCGCGACGCTGACCGGGCTGCGGACGCCTCCGGCGCTGGCCCTCGCGGTGCTGCGCGAGGCGATCCGGACCGTGGGCGTGCCGGCGGCCGTGACGGCGCTGCCCGGCACGCAGGACCCGACCGTGCTGGCGGTGGTGGGCGACGCCGCGTCCGGGCAGACCGCCGGGGCCGCGTCCAGCGGGTTCCGCGCCGCCCTCGACATCCTGGCCGCCGGGCTGGGACCCGGGCGTTTCTCGGTCGGGATCAGCACCCCCGGTCGCGCCGCCGCGGCGCTGCCGGGGCTCGTGCAGGAGGCCACCCATGCCCTGCGCGCGGCGGCGGCCTGCCCCGGGCCGGTGGCCCTGGTCTGCTCCGGGGAGATGGCCTCCCACCTGATCCTGCTGGCCGGCGTGCCGGCCGACACCCAGCGGGCCTTCCGGTCCCGGCTGCTCGACCCGCTGACCGGCTACGACCGGCGACACGGGACCGAGCTCGTGCACACCCTGAACGCGTTCCTGTCCGCCAACGGCGCCTGGCGCCGGTGCGCGGAGTCACTGCACGTGCACGTCAACACCCTGCGGTACCGGATCGGTCAGATCGAGCGGCTCACCGGCTGCGACCTCGGCCGGTTCGAGGACCGGGTGGACCTCTTCCTGGCCCTGCGGCTGCGCGAGCCTGCCGGCGCGAAAGCCGCCGACCGACTCGGCGCCGAGCCGGTGAGCGATGGCCCGCGCGGCGTGGTTGGGCGCAGCGGGGGCGGCGCGGCGACCGACCGCCACGGCGGCTGAGCAGCACCGCCGTGAGTACGGCCGCCGCCACCGGCAGCCCCCAGGGCCGTCGATGTCGGGCTGCGCAGGTGGTCGGGCCGGTGGGACATGAACGCCGACCACGCCGAGGACTCGCTGCCGACCTGCCGCACCCTCGACGGCTGCCCGGAGGCCACCCGGGTGCGGGCGACCGGGCTGGACGCCGACGGCATGGACTTCGCCGTCACCGTCGACGACATCGAGGTTCCGGTGTGGATTCCGGGTGCGGCGGCGGTCAGGCCACCGGTCGTACGGCGAACGATGCCCGCAGCAGCGTCTCGTCCCGCGACGACGGCCCGACGAGCAGCGTGAAGGCGCCGGGCTCGACCACCCGGGCACCCCGGCCGTCGACGATGGCGCAGTCGGCGACGGGGATGTCGATGCGGACCGTCGCGCTCTGGCCGGGCCGCAGCTCCACCTGACGGAACGCCTTGAGTTCCTTCTCCGCCCAACTGACGGACGTGACGGTGTCGCTGACGTACGCCTGGATGGTCTCCCGGACCGGCCGGGCCCCCGTGTTGCGGACGGTGACCTCGGCGTGGACGGTGTCCGTGGGCGACAGGACGCCCGGTTCGACCCGCAGGTCGGCGTACTCGACCTCCGTGTACGACAGGCCGTCGCCGAAGGCGAAGGCGGGGCGCTGGGTCAGGTCGGCGTACCGGGAGCCGTGCTGGCCGCGGAGCTGGTTGTAGTAGGTGGGCTGCTGGCCGACGTGCCGGGCGAACGAGATGGGCAGCCGCCCGGCGGGCTCCATGAGGCCGAGCAGCAGTTCGGCGACGGCCCGGCCGCCCTGCATACCCGGGTTCGCCACCCAGAGCAGGGCTGCGGCGTCGAGCGCCGAGTCCGGCAGGACCAGCGGCTTGGAGGCGAGCAGGACGACGATCAGCGGGGTGCCGGTCGCGGCGAGGGCGTCCAGCAGCGCGATCTGCCCGCCGATCAGGTCGAGCGTGGCGGTGCTGCGGCCCTCGCCGACCAGCTCGATGCGGTCGCCGACGACCGCGACGACGTAGTCGGCCCGCGCGGCGGCGGCGACCGCCTCGGCGATCAGCGCCCCGTCCGGCGGGCAGGGCACGACCACCTGTGGGCGGGGCTGGCCGTCGGGGAACAGTTCGCCCTCGCCGTCTGCGGCCATGGTGAGGATGTCGGCGCCGCGCGCGTGGGTCACCGTCCAGCCGTCGGGCGCGTGCGCGCGCAGGCCGTCGAGAATTGTGGTGATCATGTCGCGGGGCTGGCCGTCGCGCATCCAGTCGGCCTGGCCGGAGGAGCCGGCCCAGTCGCCGAGCTGGGTCTGCGCGTCGTCGGCGAGCGGGCCGACGACCGCGACGGTACGCGCAGCGCCGCCGTCGCCCCGGGCGCGGCCGGCGTCGTCGGCCCGGAACCCGCCCGCCAGCGGGAGCACCCCGTCGTTGCGCAGCAGCACCAGCGACCGGCGGGCGACCTCCAGGTTCAGTGCGGCGTGCGGCGCGCTGCCGATCACCGCCCGCTGCCGGGCGACGTCCGGGCGGCGGGGGTCCTCGAAGAGACCCAGCTCGAACTTCAGGGCCAGGATGCGGGAGACGGCGTCGTCGAGGTCCGACTCGGCGAGCAGCCCCTGCGCCACCGCGTCCTGGGCGCCCTGGAAGAACTGCGGGGTGGTCATGACCATGTTGTTGCCGGCCCGCACGGCTGCTGCGGCGGCGTGCGTGTGGTCGGGCTGGACCTGCTGCTCCCAGACCATCCGGCCGACGTTGTCCCAGTCGGTGACGAGCATGCCGGTCCAGCCCCACTCGCCGCGCAGCACGTCGGTCAGGAGCCAGTCGTTGACGGTGATCGGCACTCCGTCGGTGCTCTGGTAGCCGAGCATGAAGGTGCGGCACCCCTCGCGCGCCACCCGCTCGAACGGCGGCAGGAACCATGCGCGCAACTTCCGCCGGGACAGGTCCGCCTCGCTGGCGTCCCGGCCGCCCTGGGTCTCCGAGTAGCCGACGAAGTGCTTGGCGGTGGCCAGCACGGCGGTCGGGTCGGCGAGGTCCTCGCCCTGGTAGCCGCGCACCATCGCGGCGGCGAGCTCGCCGATCAGGAACGGGTCCTCGCCGAACGTCTCGCCGATGCGGCCCCAGCGCAGGTCGCGGGCGATGCACAGCACCGGGGAGAAGGTCCAGTGCACGCCGGTCGGGGCGACCTCGACCGCAGTGGCGCGGGCGACCCGCTCGACGAGGTCCGGCGCCCAGGTGGCGGCCATGCCGAGCTGGGTGGGGAAGATCGTCGCGCCGGGGAAGAACGAGTGCCCGTGGATGCAGTCCTCGCCGACCAGCAGCGGGATCCGCAGCCGGGTCCGCGCGGTCAGCTCGTGCGCCTGGAGCACCCGCGCGGGGGAGGTGTGCAGGATGGACCCGACGTGCTTTTCCAGGACGAGGTCGGCCAGGTCGCCGTGGGCGTCGAGCTGCATCATCTGGCCGACCTTCTCCGCCAGGCTCATCCGCCCGAGCAGGTGGGCCACCCGCTGCGCCGTCGGCCGGGTCGGGTCGAGGTGGGGCAGGTCGTCGCTCATCGGGTCTCCGATGCTCCGGGACACGGTCATCGCACGACCGTACACACCCGCGCGCACCGCGCCAGCGTGACCGCCGTCAGCGCGAGGAGCCGTAGTCACGAGCAGGGGGAGCGGGCGAAACCCGTCTGGTAGGCGGCGACGACGAGTTGGACGCGGTCCCGGGCGCCCAGCTTGTCCTGCAACGGGGCCTTGAGCCGTGCGTACGAGCGGCCGTTGACGCGTACCTGCCCGGACGTCGGCCGGTCCAGGCCCATGATCACCCGCATCGTCGTCGACATGCCGGCCCCGTTGGGGCCGAGGAAGCCGGTGACCACGCCCGGCCGTACGGCGAAGCTCAACGAGTCGACCGCGAGCTTCTCGCCGTACCGTTTACTGAGGTCGTTCACCTCGATCATCTGCCACCCCTCCAGCTGTCTCACGCGATGGCCCAAGACTCGCCGGAAGATCCGGCGGCGACATCGTCCAGCCGCAGACACTCCGGCGTACTGCGATCGCTGTACGCCCCCGGGTACGTCCAGAATGGTGCGAGGATCGGCCTCGCGCTTGGCGTGGTCGGTCAGCGACCCGCAACGTTCCAACGCGCTCGGCCGCCGACGTCACGATCGCTGCGGCAGGCGCCAGGTTCGTACCGACACGCGCGGGTATCGCGAAGGCGCCGCCGAGGCGCTGGCCTGTGGAAGCACCGAAGCTGGCGCGGTCTCGGGTTAGGGAGTGTGGGGGTCTGGTGAGACCAGACCGTTCTTGTAGGCCAGGACGACGAGTTGTGCTCGGTCCCGGGCGCCGAGCTTGGTCATGGCGCGTTGGATGTGGGTGCGTACGGTGAGCGCGCTGAGATTGAGTTCCCGTGCGATTTCGTCGTTGGACTTTCCGTCGGCGGCCAGCTTCATGGCCTCGCGTTCGCGGTTGGTCAGATCGCGAATCCCGGGTGTGGTGGGCCGCGGGGCGGCGGTGCTCGGTGGCGGGGTGGCGAGGAACTGGCTGATGAGGGCTTTGGTGGCACCTGGGGAGAGCAGGCTCTCGCCGGTGGCGACGGTACGGATGGCTTCGAGGAGGGCGTCGGTGGTGACGTACTTGCCGAGGAAGCCGCTGGCGCCGGCGCGCAGGGCGCGTGCGACGTGCTCGTCGTTTTCGAAGGTGGTGAGGATGAGGACCCGGGTGCCGGTCAGGTCGGGGTCGGCGCAGATGGTCTCGGTGGCGGTCAGGCCGTCGACACCGGGCATCCGCACGTCCATCACGATGACGTCGGGACGGTGTTCGCGGGCGCGATCGACGGCCTGCGCGCCGTCGGCGGCCTCGGCGACGACCTCGAGGTCGTCGCAGGAGTCGATCAGCATCTTGAAGGTGCCGCGCAGCAGCGCTTGGTCGTCGGCGAGCAGGACTCGGATCGTCATGGCGTCCCCTGGGGTGTGAGAGAGCGCGGCACGGGCGCGTGCGGATGCAGCGGCAGGGCGGTCACGACTTCGAAGTCGGCGGCACCGCTGTCGCTGACCCGCAGGTCGCCGCCGACCGCATGGGCCCGTTCACGCATCCCGATGATGCCGTAGCCGGCGGAGCCGCGTCTGGGTTGCTCGTCGGTACGGGTGTCGTTGGTGACCGTGATGGTGAGCCTGGTGCTGCTGTAGCGAAGGCGCAGCGCGGCCGTCGCCGACGCGGAGTATTTGGTGGCGTTGGTCAGCGCCTCCTGGATGATCCGGTAGGCGGTCAGGTCGATCCCGGGCGGCAGGTCCCGAGGCTCGCCGTCCGTCGCGAGGTTGACTGTCAGGCCGGCGGACCTGCAGACCTCCAGCAGGTCTGGGAGCTGGGCCAGCCCCGGCGCCGGTTCGAGGCTGTCCGCGTCTGGGCCGCTGTGGCGCAGCACGCCGACGGTGTCGCGCAGCTCGAGCATGACCGTGGAGGTGGTGGCTTGCAGGTCGGTGAGGATCTTCTTGGTGAGTTTCGGGTCGGACTCCAGCAGGTGGGCCGCGGTGCCGGCCTGCGCGTTGGCCACGGCCATGTGGTGAGCCACGACGTCGTGCAGGTCACGAGCGATGCGCATCCGCTCCTCCGTGACCCGCAGCCTGGCCTCTTCCTCACGGGTCCGCTCGGCGTGCTCGGCGCGGGCCTGGACGGCCTCGAGCCAGGCGTGACGCAGCCGGGTCCCGCTGCCCATGGCCAGCGGCAGCAACAGCCACAGGGCAGGCCCGAAGGCGCGCAGCGCCACCATCGCGTCCAGGTCGCCCCCGACCGCGGTGCCGACGACAAGCACGGTCGTGACGCCGCCGTACGCCCAGGTCGTCCGCGAGTCGCTCGCGGCAGCCAACCAGTACAGCGCCACCATCAGCGGCGCGAGCAGGAGCGGGGACAGGACGAAACCGAGGCTTCCCGTCACGACGGCGCAGACAGCGGTCACCACGACCGCGCTCCGCAGACGCTTGCGGGCCCCGAACAGCGCCAGACAGGCGATCCCAGTCACGACGTTGGCGACCCAGACATCCTGCGGACGACTCTCGCCCGGGCCGACGAGATTCGCCCCGATCACCGCGCCACCGAGCAATGCGAGCACGATGACCGCGTCGGTCAGCCGTGGATACCGCTGCGCGTACTCCTCCAGACCGACCATCAGAGCTCCTCCTGATCCGCCGCGGGCCGGCGGCGCCGAAGTCGATTGTCTTCCGAACCAGCCAGCTCTCATCTGCCGTACGGGCCGGGCCCGCCGATCTCCGCGGACCCGGCCCTTGATGATCAGTGACCACTCATCCGCCTGTCACGGGGCGCTTGCGGGCATGGGCTCCCGCTCGCGCTCCGGCTCCCCCAGCGGATCCCGCTCCAGGCTCGCGCCCTCGACGTCGACGCGCGGCAGGATCCTGTCCAGCCAGCGTGGCAGCCACCACGCCCGGCGGTCGAGCAGCGCCATGACAGCCGGGACGATGGCCATCCGGACCACGAACGCATCCAGGAACACTGCGGCGGCGAGGCTGAAGCCGATCATCTTGATGAAGGGGTCGACCTCGGCGACGAACCCGGCGAAAACAGCCATCATGATCAACGCGGCTGCGACAACGACGCGGGCGCTATGCCGGAAACCGGCCTCGATCGCCTGGCGCGGCTGCGCACCCTGAACGTGGTCCTCCCGCATCCGCGACACAAGGAACACCTGGTAGTCCATCGCCAGCCCGAACACGATCCCGATCATGAAAATCGGCACGGCACTCATGATCGGACCGGTCTGCTCGACACCCAGCAGACCCGCGGCGAATCCCTTTTGGAACACCAGCACCATCGCCCCCAGGGCGGCCACCGCCGAGAGCAGGAATCCCAGGGCTGCCTTGACGGGGATCAGGATCGAGCGGAACACCACCAGCAGCAGCAGTACGGCGAGCCCGACGATGGTGGCAAGGTAGGGCACCAGCGCGTCCCGCAGCTTCTCCGCCAAGTCGATGTTGACCGCCGTCGTCCCGGTGACCTGGAACTTCGCACCAGTGCCGCCGACCAGCTCAGGCCGCGCGTCACGCAGGCCACGGACCAGGTCCTTGGTCGCCTCATCGGTCGGGCTGGTGGAGGGAACGACCTCGAACATCGCGGTGTCCCGGGCGTCGTTGAGCAGCGCCGGCGAAACCGACACCACCCCGTCCACCCCCGCCATTTTGCCGGCGATCGACTCGACCGCCCTCTCCGGCTCAGTCGCGGCCTTGACGTCGACCACGATCATGAGTGGCCCATTGAACCCGGGCCCGAACGCCTTGGCCAGCGCGTCATAGGCACGACGCTGGGTGGTCGAAGTCGGCCGGGACTCATCCCCCGGCATGCCCAACCGCAACGACGCGGCGGGGATCGCGAGCGCGCCCAGCAGCGCCACACCCACAACCAGGACCGCGATCGGCCTGCGAAGCACCAGCCGCGCCCACCGCGTGCCGCCGCGCCCCGGCGCCTTCTCGTCCGCTGTGGCCACTTGACCGCGGCGAGCAGACGGAGACAGCACCTTGTCCGGCACAAACCCGAGGACCGCCGGCACCAGAGTCAACGCGACCAACACGGCCACCACCACCGCCGCGACCGCGGCAAGCCCCATCTTCGTCAGCATCGGGATGCCGACCACCGCCATACCGGCAAGCGCGATGACCACCGTCAAGCCAGCGAAAGCCACAGCGGAGCCAGCGGTACCCACCGCCAGGGAGACCGCGTCAACTGCGCAAAAGCCCCGGGCACGCTCCTCGCGGTATCGGGAGACCACGAACAGGGCATAGTCGATCCCCACCGCGAGACCCAGCATCAACGCCATGGTGCCGGTGGTCGCGGACAGGCCGAACGCATCGCTCACCGCGAGGATCGACATCATGCTCACCGCGACTCCGAGCAGTGCGGTCAGCAGCGGCAGCCCTGCGGCGACCAGGGACCCGAAGGTAATCAGCAGGATCACCGCGGCCAGCCCGATGGCGATGATCTCAGCGACACCCCCGCCCCCGCCGGGCTCCATCGCGCTCCCGCCGGCCTCGACGGTCAGGCCGGCTTTCCGGGCGACATCGGCCGCGGTGTCGACTTTCTCGATGCTGGCATCAGTGACCGCGCTGGCCTTCACCGCGTACCGCACACTCGCGTACGCCGCCGATCCGTCGCCGCTGACCGCACCGGCCTGAAACGGGTCGTCCACCATGGCGACCTGATCACCATCGCCAAGTTGCCGAACCGCTGACTCGATGGCCGACTTGTACGGCGCGGCGGTCACCTTCTCGCCCGCCGGGGCCACGAACACCACCGTCGCGTCACCGGCATCGGCCGTTAGCCCGGGAAACCGTTCCTGCATCAGGTCGAAAGCGGTCTGCGACTCGATGCCAGGCACCGAGAAATCATCGGCCGGAGCCGATGCCGCCGTCAGGCCCGCGAAAACCGTCCCAGCCAGAATGGCCAGCCACACCAAAAGCACCGGACCACGACGCCGAAAAGTGAATCTGCCGAGCCGAGCCAATAATCCTGCCACAGGACGCTCCATCTCAATCATCGGAAGACATCACCATCCCGCTTGCGACCAACCCGTGTCGTCCTGCGCGTGATGACACTTGGCTAATGAATCCGAACCTCTTTGTCGCAACCACGCTCATCCGGTAGCAGTAGCCGAGGAAGCAGGACGACGACTGGGACGGTCCGGGCAGTGGCGGCGAGGTCGATGCGTCGCGATTTCTGCGGCGAGAGTTGGTGTGGTCCGCCCGGTGCGTTGTCGGCTTCCAGGTTGTGGATGTTGTCGGGGCCCAGCCACCCGCCCGTGACGATCCCTCCCATGTCGAACAGGATCTGGCGTCCGGGGCGGCGGGCCCGGCAGTGGGCGCCCGGTTGCTGCCAACGCGCCGAGGAGGTTGCCCAGGATCAGGGCCGGGCTCGAGCGGAGCCTCGGAGGTTGCGGCGTTGTGGATGGTGTTGAAGGCCGTCCACTGTTCACACGTGGAGCCGGTTGCGGGGCGCGGGTTCAGCCCGCGCATTTCGGGTTCGGCAGGTCCTGACGGTCGCCTCACCGTCGATCATGGCGGCGATGCTGTCGCCGGTATCGACGACCGGCTGCTGTCGACACGGTGATGCCGTCGCCGTCGGCGATGCCGGCTCCAGACGGTGGCGGCAACGCATTTCACATCGATGGCCGTCGAGGGCTTGACATGGCTGACGTGGTCACTAGCATCCACATGTAACACGGCCTTAACCTGCGTGCCGTCAAGGCAAAGGCGCTAAGTTCAGTGATTGGACATTCCATGACACGGATCACGTCGTCTGATGCCCGCGCATCAGGACCATCGCGCAGCACCCGATCGCGCCGGTTGCTGATCGCCCTGGTGACCGCGCTGACGGCGCTGGCTAGCGTCGTCGTCGTCGCCTCGTCGCCGGCCACTGCCGCCACCCGCCAGTTCCGAGGCATGAACTGGGCAGTGCTGGGGGACAACTTCAGCACCGGTCCGCTCGTCGTGCAGGGCCTGAGCCAGTCCGACAGCAACGCGACGGTGCGGGCCAAGGCCAATGCCCTCTACGACGACATGGCCTCCACCATGGGGGTCAACACCGTCCGGCTGCCCATCAACACCCACACGGTGGGAACGACGTGGTGGAACGCCTACCGCGGCGCCATCGACGCCGCCACCGAACGTGGATTCAAGGTCATCCTCACCTATTGGGAGGACGGCGCCGCCTCCGGCGGCAGGATCACGAACCTCGCCGCGTGGAACGCGATGTGGGCCAGCGTGATCAGCACGTACGGCTCCAACGCCAACGTCTACTTCGAGCCGATGAACGAGCCGCACGGCTACAGCTCGGCGGACTGGCGCAACGTCGCAGCCAACTGGCTCAGCTACCACCGCTCGGCGGTGCCCGGCCGGGTGCTCATCGGCGGAACCGGCTTCAGCCAGGACCTTCGGGACGTCTGCAACGACAGCCGCTTCAACTCGACGCTGTTCTCCTTCCACCACTACGCCTTCTTCTACGGCGAGATGAGCTACGACGCCTTCCGAAGCCACATCCAGACCCGCCTCGGCAACTGCGCCTCCCGCGCGGTCGCCACCGAGTTCGGCGCGCCGATGAACGACGGCCGCAACTACGCCGACGCGAACAGCACCGACAACTTCGTGCGCCACATCCGCGCCATGGCCCAGGTCATGCGTGACAACCAGATGGGCGGCACCTACTGGCCCGCCCTCGGCGGCAAGACCGGCAGCATCGGTTACGACTGGTACTCGATGTTCGCCCTCAGCGGCAGCGGCACCGACCTCAACCTGACCGTCCGCAACATCTCCGGCGCCGACCGGATCCGGTATGGCTGGGGCGACACCATCGACAGCAACCCCACGACGCCTCCGCCAGCGACGGGAACGTTCTACCAGCTCAACGTGCGCCACAGCGGCAAGGCCATGGAAGTCCAATCACCGAACACCGACAACGGTGCGCGCGTCGTCCAGTACACGTACGGCGGCAATGCGTGGCAGCAGTGGCAGTTCCAGGACGCCGGCAGCGGCTACTGGCGCATCATCAGCCGGCACAGCGGGAAGTGCCTTGATGTGGTGAGCGCTTCCACCGCCGACGGTGCCGAGCTCATCCAGTACACCTGTGGCACCGGCGCGAACCAGCAGTTCCAGATGGTCGCCAACGGCAGCTACTTCCAGCTCCGGGCGCGACACAGCAGCAAGTGCGTGGACGTACCGGCCGCGTCGACCGCGGACGGCGTGGTCCTCAAGCAGTATCCGTGCAACACCGGCACCAACCAGCAGTGGTCGCGCACGGCCGTCTAGCGGTCGTCTCGACGTGACCGCGGATTAACGGTACGGCCCGCCCCCGGTGCCGAGCTCGCGCTCGGTGCCGGGGGCGTCGTCGTACCGGCGCTGCCCTTCGGTCGGGCGACCGGCGCGGCGTTGCGTTGCGCGGTGCGGTGCCGTCGGCCAGTTCCATGGCCCGTGCGGCGACGACCCCCGCCCTCATGGTGACTATTCGCAGTTGGCCGTGGTGGTCTGCTGCTTCAGGCGGGTGCGCCGTGGGTGCTCGGGTCGCTGGAGTGAAGTGGTGACGCGGCTACCGTGGGTGCACGGCGTAGGCCAGGTGCGTCACCCCCGACGAGGGCTCCGAACGGACCGGCTCCAGCGCGACCCTGGACGCGTCCACGCCGTCGAACAGGCGGTTGCCGCCTTTCCGGCTGTCAGCCCGGCGCCCCCTCTCGAACGATTTCGGTGACGTAAACCGCCAGGCTGCTCAGGGTCTGCTGGCCGCCCTCGATCGCGTGGTACTTCTCGACCGCGTCGTCGCGCAGTTCCTTGGTGGGGAACACCGTGCGCATCACGATCCGGGTCGCCGCACCGTCCGGCGCGAAGGTCAGGACCGACTCGAAGGCGTTCGGGTCGTCGCGGGACTCGCCGTGCAGCAGCGCGATCCGCTCCGGTGGGACGATCTCGGTCCAGGTGATCCACTCGGAGTAGTCGGTCCCGTCCGGCCCGTGCATCACGAAGTCCCAGACTCCGCCGACGCGGAACTCGAAGGACGGCGTCGCGGTGGTGAAGCCCTCCGGACCCCACCACCGCGACAGGTGCCGGACCTCGGTGAACGCCTCGAACACCAGCTCCCGCGGGGCGTCGATGACCCGGGAGATCACGATCTCCCGGTCGGCCGTCGCCGGCTCCGCCCGTGCTTCTTGCCTTGCCCCTGCCATCGGTCATTCCTCCTGCGCTGTCTGCTTGAGGTCCTGCACGTAGGTGTCCAGCCGATCGAAACTCTCGTTCCAGAACCGCTCGAACCCGCCGACCCACTCGTGGACCGGCCGCAGCCCGCGGGCGTTCAGGCCGTAGAGGCGCTGCTTGCCCGCCCCGCGGACCCGCACCAGCCCCACCTCCCGGAGCACCCGCAGGTGCTTCGACGCCTGCGGCTGGCTCATCCCCAGCTCCTGAGCCAGGTCGGTCACCGGCCGCTCACCCGCCCGCAGCAGCGCCAGGATGTCCCGGCGCTGCGGCTCGGCGATCGCGTTGAACGCGTCAGACGTCGTCGCTGCTCGTGCCATGGCAGCCATCATATTCCCATAACGGAATACGTCAAACCGGTGGGGCGTCGGGCGAGTCTTGTCGGCTGACGTTGCAGGCGGTTCGCAGTTGGCCGCGGTGGCCTGCTGATTCAAGCGTGGGCGCCGCCGGTGCCCCGGGCTGGACAAAGCGGTGCCGCCGGTTGGCGTGGGTCAGGCTACGGCCGATGGCTGCCGGCGGCAGCCGTTCGCGCAGAAACCTGCCGGCGGGGCTCAGGCGCCCCGCACCCGCGCCCGCCCCGCGCGGACGGCAGGGCAACTTCGCACGCAGACGTCGACCCGTTCGCCGAGTACCGTCGGCCCTGACCGTCTGTCCACGCCGGGCCCTGCCAGCGGCCGGACGAGGGGAGCGAGCCCATGGTGAGCCCGGCGTTGCAATGGCCTGTGACGCTGGCGCTCGTGGCCGTGACGGCTTTTCACGGATTCCGGATGCTGGACCCAACAGCCCGGCGCACGGGGCCGGGACCAGCCGTCCGATTCCGGGTCTCCGGGGCCGTCCACGTGCTCATGGGCGTGGCGATTACCGCGATGGTGTGGGCGCTCGGGGTGCCGCCGGTGGTGTGGCTCGTCCTCTTCGCGCCGGCCGGGGCCTGGTACGCGATGCTGACGGCCCGCCGCCCATCGAGGCCCGGCTCGCGGGCGGTCACCGGGTACTTCGCCCTTGCGTCGGGGGCGATGGTGTGGATGAGCGGTCTTCCCGGCGACCACGCCGGGCCGCACGGTGGGGTCGCGCCGGTCGGCTGGTGGTCCGGAGCTGGTCAAACGTCACCTGCGCGGCCTCATCGCAGGGCCGGCGACCCGCCGGCATGGCCGCTGGTGTGAGACTGCCGCCGCCGGAGCACCAGCCAGGTGCCGAGGATCGCCAGGGAGATCAGCGGTGCCGGGTGGCCGAGCAGCCCGGCGATGGTGAGGTCGGCGGCCACGCCGACGACGGTGGCCACGAAGACCCAGCGCGGCGCGGTCCCGGCGACCTGGCGGCGGTCCTCTGGCATCCAGCGGGTCGTCGACCAGGGCTTGGCCACGGATACCCAGGCCTGGAAGGCGATGGCGCCGGCCATCAGCGCCGAGCCGACGGCCAGCGGCACGGCGGGACCCCGGGTGCCCGTGGCAGCCGCGGTGGCGGAGTCGGCCAGCGCCGAGCTGAGGACGAAGATGCCGAGGTGGAGCTGGGTAAGGGTGATCACGAACTTCACCAGCACCCAGCGGTAGCGGAAGAAGCCCCACCCGGTGGCGGCGGCGAGCATGAACCCGGTGAACGCTGAGGCGTTGGCCATCGGCGCGAGCAACCGGCCGTCGAGCACCTGGGCCATGGAGGTGGCGCTGACGGCCACGGCCTGGCTGTCCGTGGTCAGGCTGGTGGTCAGCAGGACGAAGATCGCCAGGGCCTGCGCCATCCAGGCCACCGACGTCGTCACGTGCAACCAGAGCGCGAGCTGCCGCCAGCGCCGTACGGAACAGGAAGCCATGGGGCACCACGCTTCCACCGGGACCGCCCGCCATCCATCGGAGACATCCCGGATTCGCCGGTGGGCCGCCGCCGGCCTCCCTAGGGGTACTCCCGGGTGCGGCGGTCCGGTGTGGACCCGCACCGTCCACACCGGCAGGGGCCAGCGGGCGTGGCGCGGTCGCCGGCAGACGACGGTGGTCAGGCGGTGGGGAGCCGCTGCCAGCGCACGGTCACCTGGAGTTGCCCCTGCACGCCGGTGCGGGCGATCAACGCGCCCGCCTCCGCGGTGAGCTGGATGCCGAAGCTGATTTCCACCTCGTCCGGCCGGTCCACCATCGACCGGAACTCGGTCAACGCGGCGGACGCGGCGTCGCGCGCCTGGCCGATCGCCTTGTTGAAGCTCACCCCGGCCCGGCGGAGCACGTCGTCGGCGGCGGACGCCGGGGCGATGCCCGGCGTCTCGTCCACGGCCACGAGCACGGTACCCCCGCCATCGAGGGCGAACTCGACAACCTCGCTCATCCACTGGCCCCTTTTCGGTGGTCAACTCGGCGGACTGAGGCAGGGCAGCCCCAGCCACTCGTCCTTTGCGGTCTGGCTCCGCACGATATCCAGCTCGGTCAACAACGTGCCCAGCAGCGAGGGGTCGTCCAGGTACTGCAGGACGGCCGAATGGAATGCGGCGGTCATCGCCGCCGGCATCATGTCCGAGGCGTCGCGGCACAGCGTGCCGGTGGTGAGGGTCTGCGCGATGCGGCGCGGCAGGCCATCCGGATACGCCGGACCGGCCTCCGCGTTGAGGGTGAACGCCAGATCGCCGCTCGCCTCGCGCCACGCCTGGCGGGCCTGTTCGCCGGCCAGGAAGTGGATCAGCTTCCGGGCCTCCGGCGAGTCCTCGAACATGCCCACCACGTCCTCGGAGATCTCCCGCACCTGCACGCCCGGCGTCGGGCCGAACGCCGGAGAGGGGAAGAAGTCGACCGCCGGTGGCGGTCTGTCCGGATCGGACCCCTGGTAGGAGCGGACGATGAACGAGCCCTGATGATCGAGGAAGCAACTCGGGGCCTTGCCGAACATGCCCCGCCCCGCCACGTCGAAGTTGGTCAGCAGGGGGGGTGCGGCTGCCCCGCCCGACCCCCACC
>NZ_SMKJ01000114.1:0-19221 GCF_004348615.1 Micromonospora sp. KC207 | reverse complement strand
GCAGCCGCCCGTACGGGGGCCTTCGAGCCCCGCCGGTGCGCCGCCCCCGGCCCCGCGCGGACGATCCCGCCGGGCCACACCCCGAGGCGGTCGGCGGTCAGGCCGCCGGGGAGCCGGCGGGCTGGCGGGCGGTGACCAGGTCACCCAGGCGCGCCCGACCGCCGTCGAACGCGGTGAGCACCCAGACCCCGTCCGGCAGCAGCGCCATCGAGTGCTCGACGTGCACCGCCATCGAGCCGTCCCGGGTGACGACGGTCCAGCCGTCGGCGAGCTCGACCGTGCGCGGCGAGCCCATGGTGATCATCGGCTCGATGGCCAGCGCCAGGCCCGGCACGAGCCGAGGTCCCTTGCCGGGCCGGCCGTGGTTGAGCACGTGCGGGTCCTGGTGCATCTCGGTGCCGATGCCGTGCCCGCCGTATCCGTCGACGATGCCGTACCGGCCACCCTTGCGGACCGCGTTCTCCACCGCGTGCGAGATGTCGGTGAGCCGTCCCCGGCCGTTGGCCGCCCCGCGCGCCGCCGCGGCGATCCCGGCCCACATCGCGTCCTCGGCCACGGCGGCCATCTTCAGCAAGGCCGGGTCGACCTCTCCCACGCCGACGGTGATCGCCGCGTCGCCGTGCCAGCCGTCGAGCACCGCGCCGCAGTCGATCGAGATCAGGTCACCCTCCCGGAGCACCTGGCCCGGCGAGGGGATCGCGTGCACCACCTGCTCGTTGACCGAGGAGCAGATCGAGGCCGGGAAGCCGTGGTAGCCCTTGAACGACGGGGCGGCCCCCGCCTCCCGGATGGTCGACTCGGCGATCGCGTCCAGGTCGGCGGTGCTGACCCCGGGGGCCACCGCCTCCCGCATCCGACGCAGCGCCTCGGCCACCACAAGGCCGGCGGCGCGCATCTTCTCGATCTGGTCGGGGGTCTTCAGCTGGATGTCCAGCTGGGGACGACGCATGGAGCCGTTACCTTTCGTCGCGCGGAGCGGCGGGGCACGTCGGACGTGCCCCGCCGCTCGCACTCTATCCGCCGGAGCCCGGCGTTCGTCAGCCGCCGTACGAGCGGAGGGCGTCGATGGCGCGGACGGTCACGTCCTCCACCGGGCCGGTGGCGTCGATCCCCACCAGCTTGCCCTGGGCACCGTAGTAGTCGACCAGCGGCGCGGTCTTCTCGGCGTACTCCCGCAGCCGGGCGGCGATGGTCTCCGGCTTGTCGTCGTCGCGCTGGAACAGGTCGGCACCGCAGCGGTCGCAGATGCCGTCCCGGGTGGTCGCGTCGAACTCGACGTGCCAGATCTTGCCGCAGCCCCGGCAGGTGCGCCGGCCCGACAGCCGCCGGATCACCTCGTCGTCGTCGACGACCAGCTCCAGCACCAGGTCCAGGGCGGTGCCCAGGTCGGCGAGGAGCTTGTCCAACGCGGCGGCCTGCGGCGTGGTCCGGGGGAACCCGTCGAGCAGGAAGCCCTCCGAGGCGTCCGGCTCGGCGAGCCGGTCCCGGACCATGTTGATGGTCACCTCGTCCGGGACCAGCTTGCCCGCGTCCATGTAGCGCTTCGCCTCGACACCCAACGGCGTGCCCTGGGAGACGTTCGCCCGGAAGATGTCACCGGTCGAGATCTTCGGCACCGAGAGGTGAGCAGCGATGAACTCCGCCTGTGTGCCCTTGCCCGCCCCCGGCGGGCCAACCAGAACGAGTCGCATCTACCGCAGGAACCCTTCGTAGTTCCGCTGCATGAGTTGGCTCTCGATCTGCTTCACGGTCTCCAGACCGACGCCGACCATGATGAGCACAGCGGTGCCGCCGAACGGGAAGTTCTGGAACTGCTCACTGTTGAGCCAGATGAAGAAGAAGTTCGGCAGGACCGAGACGATGCCCAGGTAGAGCGCGCCCGGCAGGGTGATCCGGCTGAGGATGAAGTCGAGGTAGTCGGCGGTCGGCTTGCCGGGGCGGATGCCCGGCACGAAGCCGCCGTACTTCTTCATGTTGTCCGCGACCTCGGTCGGGTTGAACGTGATCGACACGTAGAAGTACGTGAAGAAGATGATCAGCAGGAAGTAGATCGCGATGTGCAGCGGGCTCGACGGGTCGACCACGTTGTTCTGGATCCAGGCCTGGATCTTGCCCGGGTCCGTCTGGTCGAAGAACTGGAGCGCCAACTGCGGCAGGTAGAGCAGCGACGAGCCGAAGATGACCGGGATGACACCCGCCTGGTTGACCTTCAGCGGGATGTAGGTCGACGTGCCGCCGTACATCCGCCGGCCGATCATCCGCTTGGCGTACTGCACCGGGATCCGGCGCTGCGCCTGCTCGATGAAGGTGACCGCGGTGATGACCACCAGGACCAGCGCCAGCACCAGGAAGAACTTGCCCCAACCCTGCTGGGTCTTGATCCGCCAGCCCTCGCTGGGGAGGCGGGCCGCGATCGAGGTGAAGATCAGCACCGACATGCCGTTGCCGACGCCCCGGTCGGTGATCAGCTCGCCGAGCCACATCACCATGCCGGTGCCGGCGGTCATCGTCATCACCAGGATGGTCAGCGTCAGCCAGTCCGGGATGCCGGTGCCCTCGGGGACGATCGGGAACTGGTCGCACTGATTGTTGAAGAGCTGCCCGGAGCGGGCCAGCGCCACGAACGCCGACGACTGGAGGATGCCCAGGCCCAGGGTGAGGTAGCGGGTGTACTGGGTGATCTTCGCCTGGCCGGCCTGGCCCTCCTTGCGGAGCTGCTCCAGCCGCGGGATGACCACGGTGAGCAGTTGCAGGATGATCGACGCCGTGATGTAGGGCATGATGCCCAGCGCGAAGACCGAGAGCTGCAGCAGCGCCCCGCCGGAGAAGAGG
This sequence comes from Micromonospora sp. KC207, assembly GCF_004348615.1. Lineage (NCBI taxonomy): Bacteria > Bacillati > Actinomycetota > Actinomycetes > Micromonosporales > Micromonosporaceae > Micromonospora > Micromonospora sp. KC207. Next base: position 16,389 of record NZ_SMKJ01000114.1, on the reverse strand, counting down.
TCCAGCAGGTTCAGCACCCCGGTGTTCGCGTTCCCGATGGTGTCGAGGCACTTCTGGACGTTGCCGTACGAGACACCGGGGCTGGGCAGGGTGGCGCCGAGCCGGTAGACCGCGATGATGCCTACCGTGAACAGCAGCTTCTTGCGCAGGTCAGGCGTACGGAACGCACTGAGAAAGGCGGACAGCAACTTCTTCCTCCTGCGCGAGGCGGGCCGCCGGTGGTGGTCCCTGGCGGATCGGGGTGGGTGCCGGGCGAGCGCCCGATATCCATAGCTGGGATGGGAGCCTAACAGCCCCGTCCCGGTCCGGGCAGGTGTGCCCGGCTACATAAATCGAATCCGATATTACCCGGTGCGCACGTACCGGGTAGACCGAGACGCCCGCCCAGTCACGAAGAACTGAGCGGGCGCCACGGGTACGGCCTACAGCTCGGTGACGGAGCCACCGGCGGCGGCGATCTTCTCCTTGGCCGATGCGCTGAACGCGTGCGCCGACACCTGGAGGGACACCCCGCTCAGGTCACCGGTGCCGAGCACCTTGACCGGGTGGCCCTTGCGGACCGCGCCGGCCTCGACCAGCTCCTGCGGGCCGACCTGGCCGCCGTTCGGGAACAGCTCGGCGAGCCGGTCCAGGTTGACCACCTGGAAGACCACCTTGAACTTGTTCTTGAAGCCCTTCATCTTCGGCAGGCGCATGTGGATGGGCATCTGCCCGCCCTCGAACGCCGCCGAGATGTTCTTGCGGGCCTTCGAGCCCTTGGTACCGCGGCCGGCGGTCTTGCCCTTGGAGCCCTCACCGCGACCCACACGGGTCTTCGCGGTCTTGGCACCGGGCGCCGGGCGCAGGTGGTGAACCTTGATCGTCATTACTCGACCTCCTCGACCTTCACGAGGTGGTTGACCGCGAAGATCATGCCGCGAATCTCCGGCCGGTCCTCCTTGACCACCACGTCGTTGATCCGCTTGAGACCGAGCGAACGCAGCGAGTCACGCTGGTTCTGCTTGGTCCCGATCTCGGACCGGACCTGGGTGACCTTCAGGCGAGCCATCAGGACGCCACCCCCGCCCGCGACGCGAGCATCGCGGCCGGCGCGACGTCCTCGACCGGCAGGCCACGACGGGCCGCGACGGCCTCCGGGGACTCCAGCCCCTTCAGCGCCGCCACCGTGGCGTGCACGATGTTGATCGGGTTTGACGAGCCGAGGCTCTTGGAGAGCACGTCGTGGATGCCCGCGCACTCCAGCACGGCACGCACCGGACCACCGGCGATGACACCCGTACCGGCGGAGGCCGGCTTGAGCAGCACCACGCCGGCGGCGGCCTCACCCGTCACCGGGTGCGGGATCGAGGAAGCGATCCGCGGCACCTTGAAGAAGTGCTTCTTGGCCTCCTCGACGCCCTTGGCGATCGCCGCGGGCACCTCCTTGGCCTTTCCGTAGCCCACACCGACGGTGCCGTCGCCGTCGCCCACGATCACCAGGGCGGTGAAGCTGAAGCGACGACCACCCTTCACGACCTTGGCGACGCGGTTGATCGCGACGACCCGCTCGAGGTGCGGGGTCTTCTCGACGGGCGCGTTTCCGCGGCCGCCCTCACGGCGGTTGTCGCGGCGACCACCCTCGTTGCCACCGGACCCGCCGCCACGGCGCTGTTGACCTGGCATCAGCAGCCTTCCTTCTCTCTCGTGACGGGGTTTCTAGAACTCGAGCCCGGCTTCGCGGGCGGCGTCGGCAAGCGCGGCGACCCGCCCCGCGTACCGGTTGCCACCGCGGTCGAAGACGACCTTCGAGACGCCGGCGGCCTTGGCCCGCTCGGCGAGCAGGGCACCGACCTTGCCGGCCAGGGCGCTCTTGTCGCCCTCGGTGCCGCGCAGCGACGCGTCCAGGGTCGAGGCCGACGCCAGGGTGTGACCCCTGGTGTCGTCCACTACCTGGGCGACGATGTGGCGCAGCGACCGGGTGACGACCAGGCGGGGACGCTCGGCGGTGCCACTGACGTTCTTGCGGACCCGGAAGTGTCGACGCGCACGGCCGACGGCGCGCTTGGCGGCGACGCCGCGGCGACGCTTGAGCAGCGTGGCGCTCACTTCTTACCTGCCTTTCTCACGGCCTCGCGGCCGGCGGATGACCTCGCCCTGGTGCTGACGGCCGCGATCACTTCTTGCCCGCCTTACCGGCCTTGCGGCGGATGACCTCGCCCTGGTACTTGACGCCCTTGCCCTTGTAGGGCTCCGGCGGGCGGATCTTCCGGATGTTTGCGGCGACCTCACCGACGAGCTGCTTGTCGATGCCGGCCACGTGGAACACGGTCGGCTTCTCCACCGTGAAGGTGATGCCGTCCGGCGCGGGGACCAGCACCGGGTGCGAGAACCCGAGCGCGAACTCCAGGTCCTTGCCCTTGGCCGTGACCCGGTAACCGGTGCCGGCGATCTCCAGGCTCTTGCGGTGGCCCTCGGTCACGCCGACGATCATGTTGGCGACCAGGGTCCGGCTCAGGCCGTGCAGTTCCTTGGCCTTGCGCTCGTCGTTCGGCCGGTTCACCTGGAGCTGGCCGTCCTCGGCCCGCTCGGCGGTGATCGGCTCGGCGAGCGTCAGCGTGAGCTCGCCCTTCGGGCCCTTGACCTTGACGGTCTGGCCGTCGATCGTGATGTCGACGCCGGCGGGCACCGGGATCGACTTACGTCCAATACGCGACATTTCTACCTGTCTCCCGTTACCAGACGAAGGCGAGGACTTCCCCGCCAACGCTCCGCTTGCGGGCCTGCCGGTCGGTGAGCAGCCCCTGGGACGTCGAAATGATCGCCACGCCCAGCCCGCCGAGCACCCGCGGGAGCCCGTCCGACTTGGCGTACACCCGGAGACCGGGCTTGGACACGCGCTTGATGCCGGCCAGGCTCCGCTCGCGGTTCTGGCCGTACTTCAGCTCGACGACCAGTCGCTTGCCGACGGCGCCCTCCTCGGGCTCCTCGACCGACCAGGTGGCGATGTAGCCCTCGGTCTTCAGGACCTCGGCGATGTTCGCCTTGATCTTGGAGTAGGGCATCGTCACCCGGTCGTGGTACGCCTGGTTGGCGTTACGCAGACGCGTGAGCATGTCTGCGATCGGGTCGGTCATCGTCATGGATTTCGTCAGCCTTTCTCGCCGGGGTTCCCGGGGCGGTCAGCCCCGGGCCTACGGCGAAGAGCAATACGTAGTCGGTGCAAGGGGGCCCCGGCCGGTAGCCGGGGCGCGGTCGCCCTTACCAGGAAGCCTTGGACACGCCCGGCAGCTCACCGCGGTGGGCCATCTCCCGGATGCAGACCCGGCAGAGACCGAACTTGCGGTAGACCGCCTTGGGACGCCCGCACCGCTGGCAGCGGGTGTACGCGCGAACCGAGAACTTCGGCTTCGCGGCCGCCTTGAGGATCAGCGCCTTCTTGGCCATCTCAGTTCTCCTTGAACGGGAAGCCCAGGAGCTTGAGCAGCGCCCGGCCCTCGTCGTCGGTCGTGGCGGTCGTGACCACCGTGATGTCCATGCCCCGCTGGCGATCGATCTTGTCCTGGTCGATCTCGTGGAACACCGACTGCTCGGTCAGGCCGAACGTGTAGTTGCCATGCCCGTCGAGCTTGCGCCCGTCCAGACCGCGGAAGTCACGGATACGCGGCAGCGCGATGGAGAGCAGCCGGTCCAGGAACTCCCACATCCGGTCGCCGCGCAGGGTGACCTTCGCGCCGATCGGCATGCCCTCGCGGAGCTTGAACTGCGCGATGGACTTGGTCGCCCGCCGCACCTGCGGCTTCTGGCCGGTGATGGTGGCCAGGTCCCGGACGGCGCCGTCGATCAGCTTGGCGTCCCGGGCGGCCTCGCCGACACCCATGTTCACGACGATCTTGACCAGCCGCGGCACCTGCATGGGGTTGCCGTAGCTGTGCTGCTCCTGCAGCTTGGCCACGATCTCGTTGCGGTACCGCTCCTTGAGGCGCGGCATGGTCTTGGTTTCGGTAGCCGTGGTCATCACAGGTCCTTACCGGTGCTACGCGCGATGCGGACCTTCTGGCCGTTGTCGTCGATGCGGTACCCGACGCGGGTCGGGTTCCCGTCGGAGTCCACGACCATCACGTTGGAGACGTGGATCGGGGCTTCCTGGGTGACGATGCCGCCGGTCTTGGCGCCACGCTGGGTGGTGCTGATGCGGGTGTGCTTCTTGACCCGGTTCACGCCCTCGACCAGGACCTTGTCCTGCCTCGGGTAGGCCGCGATGACCTTGCCCTTGGCACCCTTGTCCTTGCCGGCGATGACGACGACCGTGTCGCCCTTCTTGACCTTCACGGTCACAACACCTCCGGCGCGAGGGAAATGATCTTCATGAACCGCTTGTCCCGCAGCTCCCGACCCACCGGGCCGAAGATACGGGTACCGCGCGGGTCCCCACCGTCCTTGATGATGACGGCGGCGTTCTCGTCGAAGCGGATGTACGAGCCGTCCGGCCGCCGCTTCTCCTTGGCCGTGCGGACGACGACGGCCTTGACGACGTCGCCCTTCTTCACACCGGCACCCGGGATCGCGTCCTTGACCGTGGCCACGATGACGTCGCCGATGCTCGCGTAGCGCCGACCGGAGCCACCGAGAACCCGGATGCACAGGATCTCCCGGGCACCCGTGTTGTCGGCGACGCGCAGTCGCGACTCCTGCTGAATCACGTCTATCTCCTATGTCTGCCGGTTCTCCGGCCGCCTGCCGCAGCCGGAGCCTGGCGGAACCTGCGCCCGACTGACGCCGGGCGAGCTCGAGCCTTCGCTACTTGGCCTTTTCCAGGATCTCCACGAGCCGCCACCGCTTGGTGGCGGACAGCGGCCGGGTCTCCATGATCAGGACCCGGTCGCCGATGCCGGCGGTGTTCTGCTCGTCGTGCACCTTCAACTTGCTGGTCCGGCGCATGATCTTGCCGTACAGCGCGTGCTTGACCCGGTCCTCGACCTCGACGACGACGGTCTTGTCCATCTTGTCGCTGACGACGAGCCCCTCACGCACCTTCCGGCGGGCCCGCGCGTCGGCGGTGGTGGTCGCGTTCTCGCTCATGATGCAGTCACCTCAGTCGGCGCGGCCGAGAGACCCAGCTCGCGCTCACGCATGATCGTGTAGATCCGGGCGATCTCCCGACGGATGACCTGCAGCCGCCGGTTGTTGTCCAGCTGCCCGGTTGCGGCCTGCACGCGGAGGTTGAACAGCTCCGCCTTGGCCTCGCGCAGCTTCGTGACCAACTCCTCCTCGGAGAGCTCACGCAGCTCGGAGGCCTTAACGCCCGCTGCCATCAGGATTCACCCACTTCGCGCGTAACAATGCGGCACTTCATCGGGAGCTTGTGGATCGCGCGACGCATCGCCTCTCGCGCGATCGGCTCGTTGGGGAAGGACATCTCGAACAGGATCCGCCCCGGCTTGACGTTGGCGACCCACCACTCGGGCGAGCCCTTGCCGGAACCCATCCGGGTCTCGGCCGGCTTCTTGGTCAGGGCCTGGTCCGGGAAGATCGAGATCCAGACCTTGCCGCCACGCTTGATGTGACGGGTCATCGCGATACGCGCCGACTCGATCTGCCGGTTGGTCACGTACGCCGGCTCGAGAGCCTGGATCCCGAACTCGCCGAACACCACGCGGTTGCCACCCTTGGACGCACCGTGGCGGTCCGGGTGGTGCGGCTTGCGGAAGCCCTTCGGGGGCTTGCGCGGCATCAGCATCTGTCAGCCCTCCTGCTGCGTTTCTGCCGGAGTCGAAGCGGCCGACGCGACCGCACCAGCATCGATCGGCTCGCCACTCGGCGTCTCGGCCTGCTGCGCGATCGTGGTCGCGGCAGCCCGACCGGCCTCGGTGCCACCGGCGGTCGTGCCGGACGAGCCGGACCGACCACGGCGCGGCCGCTCGGGGCGGTCGCCGCGCTCACGGCGCGGGCGCGACGGAGCCTCGGCCGGGGTTTCCCGACCCGGCACCGCGTCGCCCTTGTAGATCCAGACCTTCACGCCGATTCGGCCGAAGGTGGTACGGGCCTCGAAGAAGCCGTACTCGATGTTGGCCCGCAGCGTGTGCAGCGGGACCCGACCCTCGCGGTAGAACTCGGTGCGGCTCATTTCGGCGCCGCCGAGGCGACCCGAGACCTGAACCCGGATGCCCTTGCAGACCGGGTTCTTCATCGCCGACTGCATCGCCTTGCGCATCGCCCGACGGAAGCTGACCCGGCTGGAGAGCTGCTCGGCGACGCCCTGGGCGACCAGCTGAGCATCCGACTCGGGGTTCTTCACCTCGATGATGTTCAGCTGAACCTGCTTGCCGGTGAGCTTCTCCAGCTCGCCGCGGATCCGGTCGGCCTCCGCGCCCTTGCGGCCGATGACGATGCCCGGCCGCGCGGTGTGGATGTCGACGCGGACCCGGTCCCGGGTGCGCTCGATGTCGACCTTGGAGATGCCGGCCCGCTCAAGACCCTTGGACATCATCCGGCGAATCTTGACGTCCTCGCCGATGTAGTCCTTGTAGAGCTTGTCCGCGAACCAGCGGGACTTCCAGTCGGTCGAGATGCCGAGCCGGAACCCAGTGGGGTGAACCTTCTGACCCATTACTCGGCGCCCTCCGTCTTGCTCTCCGTCTCGGCGGCCGCAGCCTGCTGCGCCGGGGCGGCCTTCTTCGCCGCCGGCTTCTTCGGCGCGGCCGGCGCGACCGCCTCGACCGCCACCGTGATGTGGCAGGTCCGCTTGCGGATCCGGTACGCCCGGCCCTGCGCCCGCGGCCGGAACCGCTTCATGGTCGGGCCCTCGTCGACGAACGCCTCGCTGACGAGCAGCGCATCGGGGTCCAGCCGCTCGTTGTTCTCCGCGTTGGCGATCGCGCTAGCGAGCACCTTGTACACCTGCTCGCTCGCAGCCTGCGGCGCGAACTGCAGCACCGTGAGCGCCTCCTTCGCGGGCAGGCCGCGGACGAGGTTGACCACCCGGCGCGCCTTCATCGGCGAGATGCGCACATGCCGCGCAACCGCCCGCGCGCCCGGAAGCACCGGAGCGTCGCCCTTTCCTGGCATCGCTGTAACCCCTTGTTCCTCTATCCGTATGCCCGCGGCGTCAGCGCCGGCGGCTCTTCCGGTCGTCCTTCTCGTGACCCTTGAACGTGCGGGTCAGCGCGAACTCGCCGAGCTTGTGCCCGACCATCGCCTCGGTGACGAACACCGGGACGTGCTTGCGTCCGTCGTGCACGGCGATCGTGTGGCCGAGCATCTCGGGGATGATCGTCGAGCGCCGCGACCAGGTCTTGATGACGTTCTTCGAGCCCTTGTCGTTCTGCGTCTCCACCTTCTTGAGCAGGTGGTCGTCGACGAACGGGCCCTTCTTCAGGCTGCGAGGCATGTCTTATCTCCCTCAGCCGCGCTTACGCGTGGCGTAGCGGCGGCGGACGATCAGCCGGTCGCTCGGCTGGCCCTTACGACGGGTGCGGCCCTCGGGCTTACCCTGCGGGTTGACCGGGTGGCGACCACCGGAGGTCTTGCCCTCACCACCACCGTGCGGGTGGTCGACCGGGTTCATGGCGACACCTCGGACGGTCGGGCGCCTGCCCTTCCACCGCATCCGGCCGGCCTTGCCCCAGTTGATGTTCGACTGGTCGGCGTTGCCGATCTCGCCGATGCTGGCGCGGCAGCGCACGTCGACCCGCCGGATCTCGCCGGACGGCATGCGCAGGGTCGCGTACGCGCCCTCCCGGCCGAGCAGCTGGATGCCGACGCCGGCCGAGCGGGCCAGCTTCGCCCCGCCATCCGGACGCAGCTCCACGTTGTGGATCGTCGTACCGACCGGGATGTTGCGCAGCGGCAGGTTGTTGCCCGGCTTGATGTCGGCACCCGGACCGGACTCGACCGCGTCGCCCTGCTTCAGGTCCTTCGGCGCGAGGATGTAGCGCTTCTCGCCGTCGGCGTAGTGCAGCAGCGCGATGCGTGCGGTGCGGTTCGGGTCGTACTCGATGTGCGCGACCTTCGCCGGGATGCCGTCCTTGTCGACCCGCTTGAAGTCGATCAGACGGTACTGGCGCTTGTGGCCGCCACCGTGGTGCCGCGTGGTGATCCGGCCGTGGGCGTTACGCCCGCCCTTCTTCGGCAGCGGAGCCAGCAGCGACTTCTCGGGCGTCGACCGGGTGATCTCGGCGAAGTCGGCAACGCTCGAGCCACGCCGGCCCGGCGTCGTCGGCTTGTACTTACGGATAGCCATTGTCTACACCCCTCAGCTGACCGGGCCGCCGAAGGCCTCGATACGGTCACCGTCAGCCAGCTTCACGATCGCCCGCTTGGTGGCCTTGCGCTGACCGAAGCCGGTCTTGGTGCGCTTGCGCTTGCCCTCGCGGTTGAGCGTGTTGACCGTCAGGACGCGGACGTTGAAGATCTGCTGGATAGCGATCTTGATCTCGGTCTTGTTGGCGTCCGGGTGCACCAGGAAGGTGTACCAGTTCCGGTTCAGCTCGCTGTAGCTCTTCTCCGAGACGACCGGCGCGATAATGACGTCACGCGGATCGGCGATCGTGCTCACTTGTCACCCTCCTCGGTGGTCCCGGCCGGGACACCCAGGAACTCGTCCAGGGCGTCCTTGGTGAAGACCACGTCGTCGGCCACCAACACGTCGTACGTGTTGAGCTGGCCGGCCTCGATCAGGTGCACCCGCGGCTCGTTGCGCAGCGACACCCAGTTCAGCTCGTCGGAGCTGCTCAGCACGACCAGGACCCGGGGGGCCTCGGTCAGCTTGGCCAGCGTGGCCAGGGCGGCCTTCGTCGACGGCTTCTCGCCCGAGACGAACGCCTCGACGACGTGCACCTGGCCGGCGCGGGCCCGGTCGGAGAGGGCGCCACGCAGGGCGGCGGCCTTCATCTTCTTCGGGGTCCGCTGGCTGTAGTCGCGCGGCACCGGGCCGTGGACCACGCCACCGCCGGCGAACTGCGGCGCGCGGATCGAACCCTGACGGGCCCGGCCGGTGCCCTTCTGCTTGTACGGCTTCTTGCCGCCACCGGCGACCTCGCCGCGGGTCTTGGCCTTGTGCGTGCCCTGCCGGGCCGCCGCGAGCTGGGCCACCACGACCTGGTGCATCAGCGCGATGTTGGCCTGGACGTCGAAGATGCCGGCCGGCAGCTCGACGGAGCCGCTCTTGGCACCTTCGACGTTGAGGACGTCAACGGTGGTCACTTGGCCACACCGCCCTTCTTCACCTTGTCCTTGGCCTTGGCCGCGGTGCGGACCAGAACCAGCGCGCCCTTCGGGCCGGGAATGGCACCACGGACGAGCAGCAGGTTGTTCTCGGTGTCGATCGCCTGGACGGTCAGGTTCTGGACGGTGTAGCGCACGCCACCCATCCGGCCCGCCATCCGGGTGCCCTTGAACACGCGGCCCGGGGTGGCGCAGGCGCCGATCGAACCCGGCGAGCGGTGCTTGCGCTCGACACCGTGGCTGGCGCGCAGACCGTGGAAGCCGTGCCGCTTCATCGGGCCGGCGTAGCCCTTGCCCTTGGTCTTGCCGGTGACGTCGATGGTGACGCCGGCCGGGAACTGCTCGACCGTGACCTCCTGGCCCAGCGAGTAGTCCGCGGCGTCCGTGGTGCGCAGCTCGACGATGTGCCGGCGCGGTGCCACGTCCGCCTTCGCGTAGTGCCCGCTGACCGGCTTCTTGACCTTGCGCGGGTCGATGGTGCCGTACGCGAGCTGGACTGCGGAGTAACCGTCCTTCTCGGCGCTACGAACCTGGCTGACGACGCACGGGCCGGCCTGAACCACGGTCACGGGTACAACCTTGTTGTTGTCCCAGACCTGGGTCATGCCGAGCTTGGCGCCCAGGATCCCCTTGACTTGCCTGTCCATTTGTCCGGTCCCTACAGCTTGATCTCGATGTCGACGCCAGCCGGCAGGTCGAGGCGCATGAGCGAGTCGACCGTCTTCGGAGTCGGGTCGATGATGTCGATCAGCCGCTTGTGCGTACGCATCTCGAAGTGCTCGCGCGAGTCCTTGTACTTGTGCGGCGAGCGGATAACGCAGAAACGGTTGATCTCCGTGGGCAGCGGCACCGGGCCAGCGACCTGCGCCCCGGTACGCGTCACCGTCTCGACGATCTTCCGAGCCGAGGAGTCGACGACCTCGTGGTCATAGGCCTTGAGCCGGATGCGGATCTTCTGTCCCGCCATGGTGGCTTCTGTTCCTTCTCTCGATGCCGCTGTGTTGCGGGCGCCTGCACCGGCTGGTGCAGGCCCACTTCCGCCGACCCCCGCGGTCGGGCGTGTCGCGCCCTCGGGCCAGGCTCCGCCCCGGGACCCCGGAGCTCTGCTGACCATGCGGTGGGTCAATGGCGCCGATCGCGTGACCGCGACCCGAACGCCGTGCGAGGGTGGTTGGCCGCCAGGGGCAGACCAACCACCCTACGCGCGACTGTTCAACGACCCGGAGGTCCAGCGGGATGCCGGACGCAGGCGAAGAACTGCCGTTACGCAACCTGACTAGTATGCCGCACGACCGGCGGCCACGCTAATCGGGGTTACCCAGCTCACTTGACGATCTTGGTGACGCGACCCGCGCCGACCGTACGGCCACCCTCCCGAATCGCGAACTTGAGGTTCTCCTCCATCGCGATGGGCTGGATCAGCTTCACGGTCATCGTGGTGTTGTCGCCCGGCATGACCATCTCGGTGCCCTCGGGCAGCGTGACGACGCCGGTGACGTCCGTGGTCCGGAAGTAGAACTGCGGACGGTAGTTCTGGAAGAACGGCGTGTGCCGGCCGCCCTCCTCCTTGGAGAGGATGTAGACCGTAGCCTCGAACTCCGTGTGCGGGGTCGTGGTGCCCGGCTTGACGACCACCATGCCGCGCTCGACGTCCTCGCGCTTGATGCCGCGCAGCAGCAGACCGACGTTCTCACCCGCGCGGGCCTCGTCGAGCAGCTTGCGGAACATCTCGATGCCGGTGCAGACCGTCTTCTGCGACTTCTCGCGGATACCGACGATCTCCACCTCCTCGTTCGGCTTGAGGATGCCGCGCTCCGCGCGACCGGTGACGACGGTGCCACGACCGGTGATCGTGAAGACGTCCTCGATCGGCATCAGGAACGGCTTCTCGGTCTCGCGCTCCGGCTGCGGGATCGCGGTGTCGACGGCGTTCATCAGGTCCAGGAGCCGGCCGGTCCACTCGGGGTCACCCTCGAGGGCCTTCAGCGCCGAGACCCGGACGACCGGAAGGTCGTCACCCGGGTACTCCTGCGAGGAGAGCAGCTCGCGCACCTCGAGCTCGACGAGCTCCAGGAGCTCCTCGTCGTCGACCATGTCGCTCTTGTTGAGCGCCACGACGATGTACGGCACACCGACCTGACGGGCCAGCAGCACGTGCTCGCGGGTCTGCGGCATCGGGCCGTCGGTCGCCGCCACCACCAGGATCGCGCCGTCCATCTGCGCGGCACCGGTGATCATGTTCTTGATGTAGTCGGCGTGCCCGGGGCAGTCGACGTGCGCGTAGTGCCGCGCCTCGGTCTGGTACTCGACGTGCGCGATGGAGATCGTGATGCCGCGGGCCTTCTCCTCCGGCGCCTTGTCGATCTCGTCGAACGGCGTGTACGGGTTCAGGTCCGGAAACTGGTCGTGCAGGACCTTGGTGATGGCCGCCGTCAGCGTCGTCTTACCGTGGTCGATGTGACCAATGGTGCCGATGTTGACGTGCGGCTTAGTCCGCTCGAACTTCGCCTTCGCCACTGGTGTCCTCCTGTGGACTTCTTGGTTCGTTCGCCCCGGCGCGCCAGGTAGGCGCTTAGGACTCTGTCGACAGCCTTTCCGGCCTTGCGACCGGAGAGCTTTTGTGGGTTCTGCGGCGATGAAGCCTACAGACCCGGTCTCACACAACCCGACCGAGGTGGCCGCAGGCGGGAGTTCCCTCCCGCGACCCGCCCCGGTTCATCGGATCAGCTCAGGCAAGCGTCACTCACCAGTCGCCTTGGCGATGATCTCCTTGGCCACCGAGGCCGGAATCTCGGCATAGGAGTCGAACTGCATGCTGTAGCTAGCCCGGCCCTGGGTCTTCGACCGCAGGTCGCCGACGTAGCCGAACATCTCCGACAACGGCACCAGCGCCCTCACGATGCGGGTGCCGCTGCGCTCCTCCATCGCCTGGATGATGCCACGGCGGGAGTTGAGGTCGCCGATGACGTCACCCATGTTCTCCTCGGGAGTGGTGACCTCAACGGACATCACCGGTTCGAGCAGCGCCGGGTCGGCCTTGCGGGCCGCCTCCTTCAGCGCCATCGAGCCAGCGATCTTGAACGCCATCTCGGACGAGTCGACCTCGTGGTACTGACCGTCCACCAGCGTCAGCTTGACACCCACCAGCGGGAAACCCGCGAGGATGCCGTACTGCATGGCGTCCTGGGCGCCGGCGTCCACCGACGGGATGAACTCCCGAGGGATGCGGCCGCCGGTGACGGCGTTCGCGAACTCGTAGGTCGGCGAGTCGTTGTCCAGCGGCAGCGGCTCCAGGCTGATGATGACCCGGGCGTACTGGCCGGAACCACCGGTCTGCTTCTTGTGGGTGAACTCGACCTTCTCCACCTTGCGGCGGATGGTCTCGCGGTACGCCACCTGCGGCTTGCCGATGTTCGCCTCGACGTTGAACTCGCGGCGCATCCGGTCGACCAGGATGTCCAGGTGCAGCTCGCCCATGCCGGAGATGACCGTCTGGCCGGTCTCGTCGTCCAGCTTGACGCGGAAGGTCGGGTCCTCCTCGGCCAGCCGCTGGATGGCGGTGCTGAGCTTCTCCTGGTCGGCCTTGGTCTTCGGCTCGATGGCGACCTCGATGACCGGCTCCGGGAAGGTCATCGACTCCAGGATGACCGGGTTCGCCGGGTCACACAGGGTGTCACCGGTGGTGGTCTGCTTGAGACCCTGCACCGCGATGATGTCGCCAGCCTGGGCCGAGCCGCGCTCTTCCCGCTTGTTGGCGTGCATCTGGTAAATCTTGCCGATTCGCTCCTTGCGGTCCTTGGTGGAGTTGACCACCTGGGACCCGGACTCGACCACGCCGGAGTAGACCCGGACGTAGGTGAGCTTACCGAGGTGCTTGTCGGTCTGGATCTTGAAGGCGAGACCGGAGAACGGCTCCGCCTTCGACGGCTTCCGCTGCAGCGGCGTCTCGCCGTCGGTCGCGGTGCCCTCGATGGCCGGGATGTCCAGCGGCGACGGCAGGAAGTCGACCACGGCGTCGAGCATGGGCTGGACGCCCTTGTTCTTGAACGCCGAGCCGCAGAGCACCGGGTTGGCCTTGCTGGCGATCGTGGCCCGCCGGATGGCGGCCTTGATCTCCTCGACGGAGATCTCCTCGCCCTCCAGGTACTTCTCCATGATCGCGTCGTCGACGTCGGCCAGGGTCTCCATCAGCTTCTCGCGCCACTCGGCGGCGTCGTCGGCGAGGTCGGCCGGGATCTCCTCGATCGCGTAGTCCTCACCCTTCTGGGTCTCCCCGCGCCAGGTGAGGGCACGCATGCCGATCAGATCGACGACACCGATGTGGTCGCCCTCGAGCCCGATCGGGATCTGGAGCACCAGCGGGGTGGCGTTGAGCCGGTCGATCATCATCTGAACGCAGCGGAAGAAGTCCGCGCCGGTCCGGTCGAGCTTGTTGACGAAGCACATCCGCGGGACGTCGTACTTGTCGGCCTGACGCCAGACGTTCTCCGTCTGCGGCTCCACGCCGGCCACGCCGTCGTAGACCGCGACCGCACCGTCCAGCACCCGCAGCGACCGCTCGACCTCGACCGTGAAGTCGACGTGACCGGGCGTGTCGATGATCTGGATCGTGTGGCCCTTCCACTCACACTTGGTAGCAGCGGAGGTGATGGTGATACCACGCTCCTGCTCCTGCTCCATCCAGTCCATGACGGCAGCGCCCTCGTGGACCTCACCGATCTTGTACGTGATGCCGGTGTAGAAGAGGATCCGCTCGGTGGTAGTGGTCTTACCGGCATCGATGTGCGCCATGATGCCGATGTTGCGTACGTTGGCGAGCGCGTCTGCGGCGGCCACTTCAATCCCTACTTATCGTCGTCTCGACACAACTGGTGGCGGTTCCGGCGCCACGCGGGCGCCGGAACCAGATGTGTTACCAGCGGTAGTGCGCGAAGGCCTTGTTCGACTCGGCCATCTTGTGCGTGTCCTCACGCCGCTTGACCGCGGCACCGAGGCCGTTGCTCGCGTCCAGCAGCTCGTTCATCAGCCGCTCGACCATGGTCTTCTCGCGCCGGGCGCGGGAGTAGGTGACCAGCCAGCGCAGGCCCAGGGTGGTCGCCCGGGACGGACGGACCTCGACCGGGACCTGGTAGGTGGCGCCACCGACACGGCGGCTGCGCACCTCAAGGGTCGGCTTGACGTTGTCCATCGCCCGCTTCAGGGTGACGACCGGGTCGGTGCCGGACTTCTCGCGGCAGCCCTCCAGGGCCGCGTACACGATGCGCTCGGCGAGCTGGCGCTTGCCACGCAGCAGGATCTTGTTCACCAACTGGGTGACCAACGGCGAGTTGTACACCGGGTCAGCGACCAGCGGCTTCCGCGGAGCAGGTCCCTTACGCGGCATCTCAGCTCTTCTCCTTCTTCGCGCCGTAACGGCTGCGCGCCTGCTTGCGGTTGCGGACACCCTGGGTGTCCAGCGAACCGCGGACGATCTTGTAACGCACACCGGGGAGGTCCTTCACCCGGCCGCCGCGAACGAGCACGATGGAGTGCTCCTGCAGGTTGTGACCCACGCCCGGGATGTAGGCGGTCACCTCGATCTGGCTGCTGAGCTTGACACGAGCGACCTTGCGCAGCGCCGAGTTCGGCTTCTTGGGGGTGGTGGTGTACACGCGGGTGCACACGCCGCGCCGCTGAGGGGAACCCTTCAGCGCCGGGGTCTTGGTCTTGCTCGTCTTCGCCTGGCGGCCCTTTCGGACCAGCTGCTGGATCGTGGGCACCGGGTTTCTCCGCTCCCTTCGGTCGCCTTCCGGCGACCGCGCCGTCTGCTCGTAGCCACCCCTCGTGGGAAGGCTCTCCTACATTCCAGCCAGGCCCACCTTGCGGAGGTCCCGGCACCCGCGGTCGGGCGTGTCGCCCAGATCACGGTCCCGATGCCGTCGCTTGCGCGCGCACCGGATTTCTGTCACCGGAACGCGTTCACCGCGGGCCGGGTCTTTGGCTCTGTCGTGCTGCCGCGCGATCACCGGCAATCGGGTCCAGCGCACGCACGAGTTGCCCGGGCGGGCCCGGGCACAAGGGGAAAGAGTACCTATCACAGCCGCACAGGTCAAAACGGAGAGGCCCGGAGAGCAGCGTCACCGCTCTGCTGGCCGAACCGTCGCGCCTGCCCATCCGCGATGGGCACCTACGGAAACAAGTGTAACGGCTTGCGCCGGACCCGGCCCGGCGGCCCGGGGTAGCGCCCTCCGACGCGCCCCGCCCCGACACGCGCGCATCCGTCGGACCTAGCCCCGGCTCACCGCCGTGCCTTGCCCCGGCCCACCGCCGTGCCGGCGACATCGCGGCATCCCGGCAAGCTGTTACCCCCACCTCGGCGACACGTCATCCCCATCGGGCGACCTTCCACGCCGCCGGCGACGACGCGTGCACCCCGCCGGACCCAGACGCGGCCGACAGACGACACGCGTGAACCCCTTGCCCGGACCGAGACGCGCCCGGACGGAGCCGGAAGCGGACACTTCGCCGGCACCGGCGGCGGCGCGGCTCAGCTCAGGGCGAGCAGCAGGGCCAGGCCGAGGCCCAGCAGGCTGAGCACGAGACCCGCCGCGCCACAGCTGATCCCGGCCACCGCCAGGCCCCTGCCCGTGAAGCGCACCGCCGGCGGGGGCGCCGGGCGTCGGATCTGTCGCCTGCCGAGCAGGCCCGCCACCACGGCCGCCGTGCCCGCCAGCAGCCCGAGGAGCGTGAACACGCCGGCGGCCCAGGCGCCCTGCGTGCCCGCGATGGCCCCCAGGCAGATCACCAGGAGCGACACCAGGGTGGAGGCGACGCCCGCCACCAGGGAACCGATCGCGAGCCCGGAAGTGACCGGGGGCACGTCGAGGTGCACCACGCCGAACGGGGTGCCCGGCACCGGGTCGACCCGCTTGGGCGGCCGGGCGGACTCCCTCGGCGGCGGAGGCACCCGCCCCCAGGCGGTTCCCGGCACACCCAAGGCGCCACCCATCGGCTGGCCCGGGTAACTCGCCGGCACACCTGCCGGCTGGCCCGGGTAACTCGCCGGTGCGGCGGCCGGCTGGCCCGCGACCGGGTGCCCGTACCAGGGGGGCGCGTGGCCCGGCTGCGGGGCAGGGCCGGGCTGCGGGGCGGAGTCGGCAGCCAGGCCAGCACCCGGCTCCGGGCCAGGACCAGGCCCCGGGTACGGAT
>NZ_SMKJ01000113.1:0-19248 GCF_004348615.1 Micromonospora sp. KC207 | reverse complement strand
GCACGGCCGCGCCGGCCCCGTCGACCGGATCCGCCGCGCCGCCGTCCGGCGCTGCCGGCCCGGGCGGCTCGGCCACCGACACGCAACTGGCCGGGCTGTGCCGGTCGTACCTGGCCACCCCGGCCGCGCAGCGCGCGCGGGTGCTTACCACCCCGGCGTACGCGCCCCTGGTCGTCGCCGCCGGCGGCGCCGCCGAGGTGGACGCCTTCTGCCAACGCCTGGTGCCCGACGCCGGCCCCAAGCAGACACCCACGGCCCATCCCTCGCGCACCGGCCGCCCCACCCCGGCGGCCACCCCGGAACGCGGCGCGACCCCGGTCGCCGGCACCGCCGCCGAGGGCTGATCGCGAAACATCTGTTACGACAAGGCGAGCGGAATTCGTCTGCTAGACAGAAGATGGTCGCATCGCGGACGTCGGGGCGGGGAATGGTCACGCTGTTCCGCCTCCGGCCGAGGGAGAGGATCGTCTCGTGGTGACGTCACCGGAGCTGGACCGGACCACCCCGCTGCGGGGGGTGGACGACACGGTCCGGCACATCGCCAGGATCTGCTTCAAGACCGGCCCGCCGACCCGCACCGGTGTGGAACTGGAGTGGACCGTGCACGACGCCGCCGACCCCGCTCGCCCGGTGGACCGCGAGCGGCTCCGGGCGGCCCTGGGGCCGCACAGCCCCACCACCATCGACGCCTCCAGCCCGGCCGCACCGCTCCGGCACGGCAGCACCGTGACCGTGGAGCCCGGCGGCCAAATCGAGATCTCCACCGCGCCGCGATCCTCGGTCGCCGCGTTGATCGAGGCCACGAACGCCGACATCGCCCAGGTCACCGACCTGCTCCGCCGCGCCGGCCTGCTGCTCGGGCGCACCGGCATCGACCCGTGGCGGCCGCCCCGACCGACAGTCGACACCCCGCGCTACCGGGCCATGCGATGCGTGTTCGACCGGGGCGGCCCCGCCGGCCGGACCATGATGTACAGCACCGCCGGCCTCCAGGTCTGTCTGGACGCCGGGGAACCGGCCCACGTCGCCGCCCGCTGGGCGGCCGTGCACGCCGTCGGCCCGCCGCTGCTCGCCGCGTTCGCCACCGCCGACCGGCACGCCGGCCGGCGTACCGGGTGGGCGTCCGCCCGGATGGCGGCCTGGCTGGCCATCGACCCGGCCCGCACCCGCCCCGTCTGGTCGCCGCAGCAACCCGACGCGGACCCGGTGGCGGCCTGGACGGCGTACGCGCTGGCGGCCCCGCTGCTCTGCCTGCGCGACGACACCGCCGACTGGACCCCGCCGCCCGGAGTGACCTTCGGCGACTGGATCGCCGGCGCGCTGCCCCGCTCGCCCACCACCGACGACCTGGAATACCACCTGAGCACGCTGTTTCCGGTGGTGCGCCCCCGTGGATACCTGGAGATCCGCTACCTGGACACCCAGCCGGGGCCGGACTGGCGGCTGCCGCTCGCGGTGCTCGCCGCGCTCCTCGCTGAGCCGGGCACCGTGGCGCAGGCGGTGGCCGCCGCCGGGCCGGTCGCCGACCGGTGGCACACGGCGGCCCGGCACGGCCTCGGCGACCCGCCGTTGGCGCGGGCCGCCGCCGACCTGCTCGACCTGGCGCTGGCCGCCCTGCCCCGGCTCGCCCTGCCGGCGGACCTGCACGACGAGACGACCCGAGGACTACGGCGGCGCCTGGCCGCCGCGGAGAGGGGATCCCGGTGACGACCATCCACGAACTCGGCGCGGAGCGGCTACGCGCCCGGATCGCCGCCGAGTTGGAGCGCACCCGGGCCAGGACCGCCGCGCTCACCGAGGCCGTCGACGACGCCGACCTGATGCGCCAGCACTCGCCGATCATGTCCCCGCTGGTCTGGGACCTCGCCCACGTCGGCAACCAGGAGGAGCTCTGGCTGGTCCGGGACGTGGGCGGGCGCGAGCCCGTCCGGCGGGACATCGACGACCTGTACGACGCGTTCAAGCAGCCCCGCCGCGACCGCCCGTCGCTGCCCCTGCTGCCGCCCGTCGAGGCCCGCGCCTACCTCGCCACCGTCCGCGACAAGGTGTACGACCTGCTCGAGCGGGTGCCGTTCACCGACCGGCCGTTGGTTGCCGACGGGTTCGCCTTCGGCATGATCGTCCAGCACGAGCAGCAGCACGACGAGACCATGCTCGCCACCCACCAACTCCGCGTCGGCCCGCCGGCGTTGCACGCCCCGGACCCGCCCGAGCCCCGCGCCCGGGTGGCCGACGAGGTTCTGATCCCGGCCGGCGAGTTCACCATGGGCACCTCCACCGACCCGTGGGCGCTGGACAACGAGCGTCCCGCCCACCGGGTGCGCCTGCCCGCGTACGTCATCGACGCCGCTCCCGTCACCAACGGCCGCTACCGGGAGTTCATCGCCGACGGCGGGTACGACGACCCGCGCTGGTGGGGCGAGGCCGGTTGGGCGCACCGCACCGAGGCGGGGCTGACCGCCCCGATGCATTGGCGGCGCGACGGCGACGGCTGGGCGTACCAGCGGTTCGGCCGGTGGTCGCCGGTGCGCGACGACGAGCCGGTGGTGCACGTGTGCTGGTACGAGGCGCAGGCGTACGCGGCGTGGGCCGGCAAGCGGCTGCCCACCGAGGCGGAGTGGGAGAAGGCGGCCCGGTGGGACCCGGTCACCGGCCGGTCCCGCCGCTACCCGTGGGGCGACGAGGAGCCGACCGCCGAGCACGCGAACCTCGGGCAGCGGCACCTGTGGCCCGCGCCGGTGGGCGCGTACCCGGCCGGGGCGTCGCCGCTGGGCGTGCACCAGCTCGTCGGCGACGTGTGGGAGTGGACCGCCAGCACGTTCCGGGGCCACCCCGGGTTCGCCGCGTTCCCCTACCGCGAGTACTCGGAGGTGTTCTTCGGCGACGACTACCGGGTGCTGCGCGGCGGCTCGTTCGGCACCGACCGGTCCGCCTGCCGGGGGACGTTCCGCAACTGGGACTACCCGATCCGGCGGCAGATCTTCAGCGGATTCCGCTGCACCCGCGACGTTCGGCCGGACGAGTCGGGCCGGTGAGGGCCGGCCACGTCGCCGCCGGGGCCGCCTGATGTGCCGGCACCTGGCGTACGTCGGGCCGCCGGTGAGCCTGCGTGCCCTGTTGTACGACCCGCCGCACTCGCTGGTCCGGCAGTCCTGGGCCCCCCGGGACATGCGCGGCGGCGGGACCGTCAACGCCGACGGCTTCGGCGTCGGCTGGTACCCGCCCGGCGGCGGCGCGCCGGTCCGTTACCGGCGCGGCACGCCGATCTGGGCCGACGTCACCCTGCCGGGGCTGGCCGCGACCACCACCAGCGGCGCGCTGCTGGCCGCCGTCCGGTCCGCCACCGTCGGCATGCCGGTGCTCGACACCGCCGCCGCCCCCTTCGCCGAGGGGCCGTGGCTGTTCAGCCACAACGGGGTGGTGCGCGGCTGGCCCGACGCGGTGACCGGGCTCGCCGGCCGGTTGCCCGTACGCGACCTGCTCACCCTCGACGCGCCGACCGACTCCGCGCTGCTGTGGGCCCTCGTGCGGCACCGGCTGCGCGCCGGCGGGGACCCGGCGCGGGCGGTCGCCGACACGGTGACCGAGGTCGCCGCGGCGGCCCCCGGGTCCCGGCTCAACCTGCTGCTCACCGATGGGCACACCGTCGTGGCCAGCACCGCCGGCCACGCGCTGTCGCTCCGGCAGACCCCGGGCGCGGTGCTGCTGGCCTCCGAACCGCACGACGGTGACCCCGGCTGGCAGGCGGTGCCGGACGGGCGGCTGGTGGTGGCCACGACCGCCGGGGCGCGCGTCGGCGTCCTGGCCGCCGGTGCCGGCGGCGACCGGCTAGCACAGGTGGGCAACCACACGAACGACGGAGGGGACACCCGATGAGCGCGGACCCGCTGGAGATCTACCTGGAGGAGCAGGACCTAGGCCGCAGCCTGCGCGACGACGTACGGACCGGGCTGACCGCGCGGCCGAAGTGGCTGCCGCCGAAGTGGTTCTACGATGCCCGGGGCAGCGAACTGTTCGAGGAGATCACCCGCCTGCCGGAGTACTACCCGACGCGGGCCGAGCGGTCCGTGCTGGTCGAACGGGCCGGCGAGATCGCCGAACTGACCGGGGTGAAGACTCTGATCGAGCTGGGCTCCGGCTCGTCGGAGAAGACCCGGCTGCTGCTGGACGCGTTCACCCGGCGCGGCGGGCTGGGCACCTTCGTGCCGCTCGACGTCTCGGTCAGCGCCCTGCGGCAGTCCACCGAGCAGATCGCCGCCGACTACCCCGGCCTGCGGGTACGCGGCATCGTCGGCGACTTCACCCGCCACCTCGACCGGCTGCCCACCGGCGGCCGGCGGCTGGTGGTCTTCCTCGGCGGGACGATCGGCAACCTGCTCCCCGCCGAGCGGGCTGGCTTCCTCGCCGCCATGCGCGCGTCCCTGGAGCCCGGCGACTGGCTGCTGCTCGGCACCGATCTGGTCAAGGACCCGGCGATCGTCGTGCCCGCGTACGACGACGCCGCCGGGGTGACCGCCGAGTTCAACCGCAACGTGCTGCGGGTGATCAACCGGGAGTTGGGCGCCGACTTCGATCCGGAGGCGTTCGCGCACGTCGCGCTCTGGGACCCCCGGCGGGAGTGGATCGAGATGCGGCTGCGTGCCATGCGTCCGGTCCGGGCCCGGGTGCTCGACCTCGACGTAAAGTTCGCCGCCGGGGAGGAGCTGCGTACCGAGGTGTCGGCCAAGTTCCGCCCGGAGGGCATCGCCGCGGAGCTCAGAGCCGCCGGCTTCACCGCCCGTGAGTTCTGGACCGACGCCGGCGGTCTGTTCGGCGTCACTCTGGCCCGCGCCGACTGACCACCGCCCCGGCACCGCCCCCGCCCTGGGGCGGCGCCGGGGCGGGGTAGGGTGGGGGCGCGAAGGGGAGTAGCCCCCAATGTCGTGGTCGACACACTGGTGCGTTCCGCATCCGGCCACGCGGCCCCACTGCGGTGGGGCGGGCGAGACCTTCGACCCAGGCTGTCTGCAACAGCCGGGTCGAGGGCACCCCACACCCTCCGACCCGGTCTTCTCGGAAAGGGTGTCATGGAAGGTTTCCTCGTCGCGCTGGTGGTCAGTTTCGGCGTCATCTTCGTCGCCGAACTGGGCGACAAGTCCCAGCTCATGGCGCTGACGTTCGCCACGCGGTTCAAGACGATCCCGGTGCTCATCGGCATCACGGTCGCCACCTCCGTCGTCCATCTGGCCTCGGTCGCCATCGGTCACGGGCTGGGCGCCGCCCTGCCCACCGGCTGGATCTCGCTGATCGCCGGCCTCGCGTTCCTCGGGTTCGGCGTCTGGACGCTGCGGGGGGACAAGCTCACCGAGGAGGAGAAGCGCAAGGCTGAGCGCAGCAGCAGGTCCGCCGTCGTCGCGGTCGGCGTGGCGTTCTTCCTCGCCGAACTGGGCGACAAGACGATGCTCGCCACCATCACCCTGGCCACCAAGTACGGCTGGTTCGGCACCTGGCTCGGCTCCACCCTCGGTATGGTGGCCGCCGACGCCCTGGCGATCGCGGTCGGGCGGATGCTCGGCCGGCACCTGCCCGAGCGCACCATCCGTTACGGCGCGGCGATCCTCTTCGCCGTCTGCGGGCTCTGGCTGATCTCCGAGGCCGTCGCCGAGCTCAACTGATCGCGACTACCCCTCGCCGGGCCGGGTAACGGCCCTCGGGTGAGGTGGGACGAGATCCTGCGCACCGGCGACCACCTGCCAGTCGCCGTCTTCACTCCCGTCCGGCTCACCCTCGGTTGGTTCCTCACCCTCGGGCTGGAGTTCCAACTCGCCGCCGACGTCCTGCGTACCGCCGTCGACCTGTCGTCGGACAAGGCCGAGCGCGCTGCGGAGCAGACGATCACGCCCTACCGTGAGCGAGAAGAGACATTGCAGACAGCGGCAGGAGAACGGTATGGGTCGGCACGATGAGCCCAACGAGTACGGTTTCGCCGGCGGTGCCACCGCCCCCCAGCCGCCGCCCGGCGGACGGCCCGACGAGCAGGACCTGGTTCAGGAGGTCGCGGTTCCGGGCGACGACCTCACCGAGTCGTTCAGCGACGCGGTGAGCGAGGAGACCGAGCCGGCCGAGGAGGACGAGCCGGCCGAGCGCCGCCCCTGAGTCGCCGGCGAACCTGCGCCCGTTCACCGTCCCGGCCCGGATGCCACCCATCCGGCCGGGACGTCACCTATCCGGCCGGTCCCGAGTTGTCCCAAGCACATGGAGTGGCCCAGAGTCAATTGCGTGGGCTGACCATTTATCCCTAATCGCGGCTTTTCAGCGTCTTCATCCTTTACAGTCGTTTTGACCGGATGCGCTGGGGGGCGTCGGAGTGGGGCCCGCCCGTGACTGCTGAGGGAGCTTTGGTGCTTGACATGTCGACCGCACGGATCGGACGGGGGCTTTCCGGCTGATGGACGTTCGTGATTTCCTCCGGACCGTCCGGCGTAGCTGGTGGGTGGTCCTCCTCTCGGTGATGGTGGGTCTCGCCGTGGCCGCATTGGTCACGGTTCGGGCCCAGCCCCGGTACGCGGCGTCGGTGACGTTCTTCGTCACCACCCCCAACCAGGGGGTCACCGACGCCTACCAGGGCAGCATCTTCATGCAGCAGCGCGTCAAGTCGTACGCCGACCTGCTGCAGAGCGACCGGCTGGCGCAGAGCGTCGTGGCGAAGACCCCGCTCGGGCTCACCGCCGAGGAGGTGCAGGCGCGGGTCACCGCCGCCACCATTCCCGACACCGTTCTGCTGCGCGGCACCGTAACCGACACCGACGCCACCCGCGCGCTGCGGCTGACGGAGGCGCTCACCGCCCAGTTCATCGAGCTGATCAAGAGCGTGGAGGCGCCCGGTGAGGGGCGGGCCAGCACGGTCAAGGTGGAGGTGGTCAGCGGTCCGCGGGTCGGCTCCAGCCCGGTGTCGCCCAACCCGGCCCGCAACCTGGCCCTCGGCGTGCTCGCCGGCCTGCTCGCCGGCATCGGCCTGGCGGTGCTGCGGACCCGGCTGGACACCCGGCTGCGGGACGCGGCCACCCTCCAGCGCGCCACCGGCAGCCCGCTGCTCGGCGAGATCCCGTTCGACCCCGCCGCGCGTACCGCCCCGCTGATCGTCGGCGAGGCGACCACCTCGCCGCGGGCCGAGGCGGTGCGCAAGCTGCGGACGAACCTGCGTTTCGTCGACGTCCACGAGCCGGCCCGGGTGATCGCGGTGACCAGCGCGTTGCAGGGGGAGGGAAAGACGACACTCTCCTGCAACCTCGCCATCGCCCTGGCCGAGGCCGGCTGGCGGGTCGCTCTGGTCGACGCGGACCTGCGCCGGCCGAAGGTGGCCGAGTACCTCGGCCTGGAGGCCGGCGTGGGGCTGACGGACGTCCTGCTTGGCGACGTCAACGTCGGCGACGTGGTGCAGCGGTGGGGCGACAAGTCGCTGCTCGTGCTGCCCGCCGGCTCGGTGCCGCCCAACCCGAGCGAGCTGCTCGGCTCCAAGGCGATGGCGGACCTGCTGCTGGTGCTGCGGGAGTCGGCGGACATCGTGGTCATCGACACCGCTCCGCTGCGTACCGTCACCGACGGGGTGGTCGTCGCCGTCCAGGCCGACGGTGCCCTGATGGTCAGTTGCTACGGCCGCACCGACCGTGGTCAGGTCGGTGCCGCCGCGCAGGCGCTCCAGGCGGTCTCCGTGCGGCTGCTTGGCTGCGTGCTGAACATGGCCAAGCTCGGGCGTGCCGAGACGTACCAGTACGAGCGCTACCGGGTCGAGGTGCCGGCCGCGCCGGCCGCCCCGCCGAGCCGCGCCGACGCCGCGCCCGCGGCCCGCACCGGCGGGTTCCTCGGCCCCGAGCAGCCGGTCGCCGACCCGACGCAGGAACTCACCCGGCTGCCTCGATGAGCGCCGCCACCGGTACCAGCGCCCGCTCGATCTCCCGCGCGCAGCGCCGGAAGTCGGCCGGGGTGCCGCCGATCGGGTCGAGCAGGTCGTCGTCGGAGGGGGTGGCTGGTTGCAGCAGCCCCCGGGCCAGGGCCGCGGCCCGCACCGCCGCCCGCAGGGCACCGGTGTCCGTGCCGTCCGGCGTCGCGGCCGCCCCGGCGAGCCGACCGAACTGGCGCAGGGTGAAGGTGCGGTGCAGGGCGGCGGGGGCCAGCGAGACGCAGACCGACCGCTGGCGGCGGGTCGAGGTCAGCACCAGCGCGGCGTCGGCCAGGTGGGCGGCGGTCAGCGCACGGCTGCGGAACCGGGCCGGCTCGCGCCCGGTCTCGGCGGCCACCTCGGCGGCGTACGGATGCATGGGCCGGCCGTCCACGGCGTCGGTGCCGGCGCTGGCGACCTCGACCGGCAGCTTGGCCATGAGCTGGGCGGCCAGGTACTCGGCCATCGGCGAACGGCACAGGTTGGCGTGGCAGACGAACAGGATGCGGTCGGCCATCGGAGCTTCTCCCAGCGTTCGGGTCGCGGGCGGGTCCGTCGCGACGTGGGGACCAGGCCGCACCCGTCCCGCCGGCGCAGCGCCCGCCGGCTCGTCGCCGGCGGGGGGCCCACCGTCGGAATCGTACGCGGCGGCCAGCGCTTTCTGTGTCCGCGCCGCGCCGGAAAGTGACCGTCGTGGTGGGAGGCCCCGGTGAGGATCGGCATCCTGTCGTACCACTTCCCACCGGAGCCGGCGTTCGTCCCCGGAAGCCTCGCCGAGCAGCTTGCCGCGCGTGGCCACGACGTCCGGGTCCTGACCGGATTCCCGGACTACCCGGGCGGCCACGTCTATCCGGGCTGGCGGCAGCGGTGGCGGTACGAGACCCGCAGCGAGCGGCTCGCGGTGCGGCGGGTGCCGCGCTGGTCGGGCGGGGACGGTGCCGTGCGCGCCCGGGTGGCGGGCTGGCTCTCCTTCGCCGCGAGCGCCGCCACGATCGGGCGGGGCCACCTGGCCGGCGTCGACGCGCTCTACGTCCACCAGCTTCCCGCGGCGACCTTCGCCGCGGTCGGCCTGCTACGGCTGCTGGGCGCGGTGCCGACGGTGCTGCACGTGCAGGACGTGCAGCCGGAGCTGGACGCCCAGGGCGCGACGCCGACCCCCTGGGCCGCCCGGGTGGCCGCCGCCACCCGGCGGCTCTACCGCTCGGTCGACGTCGTCGCGGTCGCCGCGCCCGGCATGCGCGACCTGGTGGTCGCCGGCGGCGCCGATCCGGGGCGGGTGCGGGTGGTGCTCAACTGGACCGACGAGCGGCTGTTCCACCCAGCCGAGCCGACCCGGGAGGCCCGCCGCCTGGTCCGGGGCGACGGCCGCTGCGTGGTGATGCACGCCGGCACGATCGGCGCCCGGCACGGGCTGGAGACGGCCGTGCGCGCCGCCGCGCCGTTGCGAGGCACCATGGACCTGGTCGTGGTCGGTTCGGGCCCGGACGAGGCGCGGGTCCGGGGGCTCGCCGCCGAGCTGGGCACCGACAACGTCCGCTTCGTCGCGCGGCGCTCGCCCCTGGAGATGTCCGATCTGTACGCCGCCGCCGACTACCAGTTGGTGACGCTGCGCGACCTGCCGGAGCTGAGCGCGACGGTGCCCGGCAAGCTTCAGGCCGCGTTCGGCTGCGCGTCGCCGGTGTTGGCCGCCGCCCGGGGCGACACGGTCGAGATCGTGGAACGCGCCCGGGCGGGGCTCTCCTGCCCGCCCGAGGACTGGGCCACGCTGGCCGACCGGTTCTGGCTGGCCGCCACCATCCCGCCGGCCGCCCGACGGGAGATGGGCCGGCGCGGCCGGGAGGCGTACCTGCGCGACATGTCCCTGCGCGGCGGGGTGGACCGCGTCGAGCAACTGCTCCACGAGGCCGTCGCCGCGCGACGCAGCCGTCCGTCCGTCGGGCAGGAGCCACGGACGGAGTCGCGGGCTTAAAACCGCCATAAGGCCGCGTGGGGCACATGGTCTGTGCTAAAAAACGATGAATCATCATTTATGTCCGTTTTGTGGAGTGGGGTAGGTGTGAGCTACACAGAGCAGCCTCGCCGCGCAGGGCGCAGGTCCCGGCGGCGCGTCAAGGCCCGGGTACGACGTGCCCTGCTCGCCGGCCTGATCGTCGCCTCGCTGGTGCTGCTGAGCGTCGGTTGGGTGGGCTTCCGGGGCTGGCAGGCGCGAACGCACCTGCTCAACGCCGCCGCGCTGGCCCAGCAGCTCAGCTCCGAGGTGGTGGGAGCCGACATCGAGCGGGCCCAACGGACCCTGTCGGCCCTCCAGGACCAGGCCGGCGCGGCCCGCGACGCCACCGGCGACCCGGGCTGGCGGATCAGCCAGCACGCCCCGTACGCCGGGGACGACCTCGCCGCGGTGCGCCAGATCGCGGTTGCGATCGACGACCTCGCCCGCGGCGCGTTCCCCACGCTGCTGCGCACCGACCTGTCGACCCTGCTACCCGGCAAGGGCCGGCTGGACGTGCGCCGGCTGAAGGCCGTCGCGGCGGAACTCACCGCCACCGACCAGGTGGTCCAGCGCACCCGCGCCCGCCTCGTGGCCGTACCCACCGGGGCCCTGGTCGAGCCGGTGCGCGACGCCGTGGCCGAGCTGCGTACGGAGATCGACCGGCTGGCCACGCTCACCCGGGCCGCCGACCGCGCCGCCCGGCTGCTGCCGCCCCTGCTGGGCGCGGGCGGTCCGCGCA
The DNA here is from genome assembly GCF_004348615.1 of Micromonospora sp. KC207. Classification (NCBI taxonomy): domain Bacteria; kingdom Bacillati; phylum Actinomycetota; class Actinomycetes; order Micromonosporales; family Micromonosporaceae; genus Micromonospora; species Micromonospora sp. KC207. The sequence goes on along the minus strand of NZ_SMKJ01000113.1, from coordinate 8,601 downwards.
GCTACCTGATGGTGTCCCAGAACCCGGCGGAGCTGCGCGCCACCGGCGGCATGTTCGGCGCGTACGCCCTGATCGAGGCCAACGACGGCAAGCTCCGGATGGGTGCCCAGGGCACCAGCGCCGAGCTGGGACTCTTCGACCCGGCCCTGAAGCTCAAGCCGGAGATCCGCAACCTCTACACCGACCTGCCGGGGATGTACCCGGCGGATGTCAACCTGACCCCGCACTTCCCGACCGCCGCCGCGCTGTTTCGCCAGATGTACCGCGAACGCAGCGGCAGGACGGTCGACGGCGTGCTCGCGGTCGACCCGGTGGTGCTGTCCTACCTGCTCAAGGCCACCGGACCGGTGTCGGTGCCGGGCCACTCCGCCCTGGTCAGCGAGAAGGTGGTCCGGACGCTGCTGTCCGACACGTACCAGCGGATGGGGGCGAAGGCGCAGGACGACTTCTTCGCCGCCTCGTCGGTGGCCGTCTTCGACACCTTCTTCACCCGCGACGTAGATCCTCGGGCGTACCTGTCCGCGCTGGACCGGGCCATCACTGAACGGCGCGTCCTGTTCTGGAGCGCCCACCCGGAGGAACAGCGGGTCATCGACGGCAACCGGCTGGCCGGCTCGCTGCCGGAGCAGGAAACCGTGCCCACGGTCGGCGTGTTCCTCAACGACGGCAGCGGCGCGAAGCTCGGCTACTACCTGCGGCCGGCGGCGACGCTGGCCGTCGGGCCGTGCCGCCCCGACGGCCGCCGCGAGCTGCGGCTGCGCGTCACCCTGCACTCCACCGCGCCGGAGCGTGGACTGTCGGAGTCCGTGCTCGGCCTCGGCCTCGCCGGCGATCCGTACACCGCCCGCACGCTCGTCTCCGTGCACAGCCCGGCCGGCGGCGCGGTGCTGCGTACCCGGCTCGACGGCACCGCGGTGCCCGTCGGCAGCGGCACCGAGCGGCGCAGGCAGGTCGTCATCGCCAACGTCGAGGTACGCCCCGGCGCCACCCGCGCCCTTGAGGTCGACGTGCTGACCGGCAGGACCGGCAGCGGAGACGGCGACCTCTGGCTCACCCCGACCGCCACCCCATGGACCACCCAAATTGATTCCGCACCACACTGCGACCAGTAGGAGGGAACCCATCATGCGGCTATCCCGCATCATCATGGCGCTCACGATCGGCCTCGCCGTCGTGTCCGCGCCGAGCGCGGCGGGGGCGGCGCAGCCGCAGCCGACGCCGTACCCACCGCAGCCCTCGGTGCTGACGGTGAGCCCGTCGACGATCTTCGTCGGCGAGACGACCACCCTCGTCGGTGCCGGGTTCGGCCCCAACGAGGTCGTCGAGATCACCGTCACGATCACGCCGTTGGCCGCCGGCCTGCCCGGTCAGGCATCGGCGCGTCGCAGCGACGGCAGCACCGTCGCGATGGCGCCCGTGGCGTTCCGGGCGGCCGCCCCGACGCACTTCACGGTAGTGACCGACGCCGCAGGGGGGTTCACCACCACCTACACGCCGGACACTCCCGGGCAGTACCTGTTCACCGCGGTCGGCCAGACCACGGGCAGGACGGCGAGTGCCACGTTGACGGTGCTCCCGAAGCCCCAGCCGACGCCGACGCCGACGTTCAAGCCCCGGCCGCCACACCATGGCGGCAAGCTGCCCGTGACGGGTGACAGTCTGGGCACCCCGCTCGCGGTCGGCGGTGGCCTGGTCGGGGTCGGCGTGGTGCTGATGCTCGCCGGCCTGGCCTGGCGTCGTCGGGGACGCTTCGGCGGGTCGACGCGCTGACCGTCCTGAGCCGGGCAGTGCCCGAGCCGCACCGATGACGGTGCCCGCCCAGGCGACCCCTGGGCGGGCACCGTCGCTTGCCGCCGTCCCGCCTACCCCCGGTCGAGCAGCGCGGCGAGCAGGGCGAGCGCGATGATCCCCATGGCCAGCAGCAGCGAGTGCCGCAACGCCGACGACCAGTCCCCGCCGCTGCCCGACAGCGCCGAGAAGAAGGCCGAACCGACGGCGGCGATGCCGGCCGCGGAGCCGATCCGCTGGCCCGTCTGGAGCATCCCGGCCCCGCTGCCGGCCTGCGGCACCGGCACCTGGGCCAGGGTGAGGATCTGGTTGGGAGCGATGACCAGGCCGCTGCCCAGCCCGGCGACCAGCAGCGGCCCGGCGATCAGCAGCGGAATCGGCCCGTGCGGGTCGCTGCGCAGCACGAACTCCACCGCACCCAGGCTGAGCACCACGACCAGCAGGCCGACGGCGACCAGCGGGCGGCCGTACCGGTTGACGAGCCGGCCGCCGATCGCGGACGCGGCGGCGGCCCCGAGGGCGAAGGGCGTGATGGTCAGGCCCGCGACCAGCGGACGGTAGCCGAGGCCGTTCTGCAGGTAGAGCGTGAGGACGAAGAAGATCGCGGTGAACCCGCCGAAGTACATCAACGCGATCAGCGACCCCAGGGCGTACGAGCGGAAGCCGAACAGTCCCAGGTCGAACAGGGGAGTTCCGTGCCGGGCGAACCGGCGTTCCCAGCGCCCGAAGGCGGCGAGCGCGGCCACACCAGCGGGGAGCAGGGCCCACTTCCAGGGGCTGTGCCATTGCCCTTGCTGCACGAGCGGCAGCAGCAGGAGCACGACGCCTACGCCGAGCAGCAGCACCCCGATCGGGTCGAGGCGGTGCCCGTCCGGTGCCCCCGCCGGCCGTGTTGGCAGCAGCCGCCAGCCGAGGACGACCGCGACGACGCCCACCGGGACGTTGGCGAAGAAGACCCATCGCCAGCCGTCCTGCTCGCCGCCGAACGCGATCAGCAGCCCGCCGAGCAGCGGCCCGACCGCGGTGGAGATGCCGATGGTCGCGCCGAGCAGCCCGAACGGGCGGCCCCGTTCGGCGCCGCGGAAGAGCTCCTGGATCAGGCCGGTGACCTGTGGGTTGACGATGCCCGCGGCGGCTCCCTGCACCAGCCGGGCGGCGACCAGCCAGCCGGGGGAGCTGGCGAGCCCGGCCAGGGCGCTGGTCAAGGTGAACAGGGCGATCCCGAGAACGAACGCGTTGCGTCGGCCCCGGGCATCGCCGAAGCGGCCCGCCGGCACCAGCACCAGACCGAACGTGAGGGCGTACCCGGACAGGATCCACTGCAGGTCGCTCGGTGTCGCGCGGAGCGCGCGGTCGATCGACGGGACCGCCACGTTGACGATGCTCACGTCGAGCAGCGTCATGAAGGCGGCGACCAGGCTGACCCCGAGTGCCTTCCACCGACGCCGGTCGTCGACCTGACGCGTCGTACGGGTCACGCCATCTGGCGGGCGCACCACCGCGGGCCGAAGTCCAGCCCGGCCATCGGGGAGTCCTCCCGGTGCAGGAGGTTCTTTTCGGTCAGCAGGCGCAGGGGAGCGTGGACCTCCTCCTCGGCCAGGCCCGACTCCTGCGCGATCAGGTCGGGGTAGGGCACCTGCCCGCGGGCCTCGAGCGCGGCCACCGCCTCGTACACCCGCTCCTCGACGTCGGACAGACGTACCTGCTGCATGGCTTCCTCCTCGACGTGACCGCCCGCGCGGCGGGCGGAACTGCGCTGCGCGGTTACCCGCCGGCCCGCCGTTGATGCCCGCCCGGACGCCGGATTCCCGACGCGGCGTACCGGATGCGCCGCCCGGCTTTCCGGCGGGCCTTGCCCTAGGCTGCAACCGTGATCAACTGGGACCTTGTCGTCGTCGGCGGCGGCCCGGCCGGGCTCTCCGCCGCCCACGTCGCGGCCACCGCCGGGCTGCGCACCCTGGTCGTCGAGCGCGCCGCGCACCCCCGGTACAAGACTTGCGGCGGCGGGCTGATCGGCACCTCCCTCGCGGCCGTTGCCGGCCGGATCGACGTGCCCGCGCACGACCGGGTGGACCGGGTGACGTTCACCCGGGACGGGAGGCGCGAGTTCACCCGCCGGCACGGCGACGGGCCGCTGATAGCGATGGTGCGCCGCGACGAGTTCGACGACCGGCTGCGGGCCGCCGCCGTCGCCGCCGGGGCCGAGCTGCGCGAACGGGTCGCGGTGCGCGCCGTGGAGCAGGACCCCGATCGGGTACGCCTGCGCCTCGCCGACGGCGACGTCGTGTACGCGCGTACGGTGATCGGCGCGGACGGGTCCTCCGGGGTGACCGCCCGGCACGTCGGCGTCCGGTACCGGCAGGTCGACCTCGGCCTCGAACTGGAGCTTGCGGTGCCCGAGCCGCACCGGCGGCGCTGGCGCGGCCGGCTGCTGCTGGACTGGGGGTCGATCCCCGGCTCGTACGCGTGGGTGTTCCCGAAGGGCGACCGGCTCACCGTGGGCGTCATCGCCGGCCGGGGCGCGGGGGAGCGGACCCGGCAGTACCTGCGCGACTTCGTCTGCCGGCTCGGCCTGTCCGGGGTGAGCCCGGAACACGACTCCGGGCATCTGACCCGGTGCCGGGCCGAGGACTCGCCGTTGCGCCATGGCCGGGTGCTGGTGGCCGGCGACGCGGCCGGCCTGCTGGAGCCGTGGAGCCGGGAGGGCATCAGCTACGCGCTGCGCTCCGGTGCGCTCGCCGGGGCCGCCGTCGTCGCCGGCGACCTGGACGGCTACCGGCGGGCCGTGGACCGGGACCTGGTGCCGCCGATGCGCGCCGGGCACCGGCTGCTGGAGGTGTTCTCCCGCCGGCCGGACGTCTTCCACGCCCTGCTGGCCACCCCGCCCGGGTGGCGGATGTTCGTCCGGTTCTGCCTGGGCCGGGCGAGCTTCGACGAGACGCTGACCCGCGCCCCCGTGCGGGCGGCGCTGGCGCTGCTGGACCGGCTGCCGCCGGCCAGGTCGGCGGGTGACCGGTGACGACGGGGTGAGGGCGCGGTGTGAGCGGGACGACGCTGGCGGGCCGGGGACGGTCGCCCCCGGCCCGCCAGCGGGCCGGGGTCAGAAGACCGGCGTGCCCTCGCGGACCAGCTTCCAGTTCGGCACGAAGAAGTCGGCCGGGTCGATGGTGCCCTTGGCCTGGGCCCAGTCGATGAGGAGTTGGCGGATCTCCTGCTGCGCGTTGTAGACCTGCGTCTTCACGATGCCCGGAAAGTTGCCGCCACCGCTGCGCCGGTAGTTGTTCACCGCGACCACGAACTGGGCGTCGTCGGCGACCGGGGTGTCGGCGCCGGGCAGGACCAGGCGGGTGATCCGCTGGCCGACGGGCCGGCTGACGTCGATGTCGTAGTCGAGGCCGGAGAAGACGTCGTAGTTGTAGTCCGGCACGGCCGGGTCGCTGATCGTCGCCGGGTCGACGGGCGCACCGACCGCGAGGGTAGCGAAGTACTTCGCCGAGTACTCCAGGTAGGCGCGGACCTCGGCGCCGGTGAGGACCACCGCCTCCAGGGTGTTGTCGTAGACGTACAGCCCGGCCACGTCGCGGATCCGCACGTCACCGGCGGGGAAGACGGCCGTGCGGCTGAACGGCGCCGCGATCGACAGCACCGGCAGGCCCGCGTACGCCGTGTCGGCCAGCGCCCTCGTGACCACCTCGGTCTGGACGTGGTTGATGAAATCCAGGATCGGGGTGTCCCGGTACCGCGACTCGGCCGCCGACAGCTCCACCGTCGACCGGGCGACCACCGTGTTGACATACGAGACGGTCTTGGTGTGCTGGTCGCGCACGGCCGCGAGCACCGCCGGGTCCTCGACCACCGTGTTGGTGTTCAGCATGGTCGCGCGCTTCGACACGACCTTCCAGCAGCCCCGCTCGCGGGTGAGGATGAAGTCCATCCGGGTCAGGCGCTGACCCCACTTGGACGGCTCGGAGAGCAACACCTGCGCGCCGGTGCGCTGGTTCGTCACGAACTTCTCGACGACCTCGGTGTGGGCGTGGCCGAACAGGATTGCGTCGATGTCCGGGACCTGCTCGGCGATCATCGTGCACGGGTTCTCGTTGGGCAGCTCGGGGCCGTAGCTGGAGGTGCCGCTGTCGCCGCCGTGCGCGGAGACGATGACGAGGTCGGCGCCGCGCGCCCGCATCACCGGCACCCACTTCGCGGCGGTCTCCACCATGTCGGTGAAGATGAGCTTGCCCTCGACGTTGGCCTTGTCCCAGATCGCCACGCCCGGGTTGGTGAGGCCGAGGATGCCGACCTTCAGGCTCGGCGCGCCGGGCCCGCCGAGCCGGACCTCCTTGATAACGTACGGTAGGTACGCCGGCTTGCCCGTCGCCTCGTTGACCGCGTTCGCGGCGAGTGCCGGGAATCCGAGCTGACTGATCCACTTCGCCAGCAGCGGCAGGCCGTAGTTGAACTCGTGGTTGCCCAGCGTCACCGCGTCGTACTTCAGGATGTTCATGGCGTTGGCCATCGGGTGCGTCTCACCGGTGGAGGTGATCGGCTCCTGCTTGGCGTAGTACGTCGCCAGCGGGGTGCCCTGGATCGTGTCGCCCGCGTCGAGGACCAGGGTGGCCCTGCCCTTACGCTCGGCACGGATCTGGCTGACCAGGGTGGCCAGCTTCGCGACGCCGACGTCGTTGTGCTTGCTGTCGTCGTACTCGGCGTCCCGGTAGTAGTCCCAGTTGTAGACGTTGCCGTGCGTGTCCGAGGTGCCCAGGACGGCGAGGTCCCAAGTCTTCGGTCCCTTCTTCGACCCGGCCGCCCGGGCGGGGGCGGCGGCGATCAGGGGCGCGGTCGCGGCGGCGGCCGCGACGGCCAGCACCTGGCGGCGCGAGGCGCCGGAGGAGGAGGTCATGAGGTGCCTTTCCAGGGGAAACAGACGCGCGCCTTCTGGGCGCCGTTGCGCACCATAACGAGCCGGCGTCACTCCTGCCACAGCGACCCGAACGCCCGTCGCGTCGGTGCGGGCCGCCCGCCCCTGCGCGGGCGTCAGCGGGGCCAGCCGGCCGTGGGGCGAGTGCGGCGGGACGCCCGCCTCTGCGGACGAGCGGCAGCGGGGGCTTTCCGCCCTGCGGCGGGCGTCAGCGGGGCCAGTCGGCCAGTCGGGCCCGTAGCCGGGCGACCTGGGCCGCGTCCAGCCCGTACCGGGCGAAGCGTCGGTCGGGCAGGCGGTCCAGGTAGTGGCCGGCGGCGCGCACGTCCTGCGGATCCAGCGCGGGGTCGAGCTGCCGGGCCAGGTCGAGCACCTCCGTGACCGAGTAGTGTTCCAGGACCGCCGCCACGTCGATGAAATCCCGGACCTCCCTCCGGTTGACCAGCGCCGCCGTCTTGTTGGCCACCAGATCGCGAACGTCCATCACCGGCCCGAGGTCCATCACCACCGGGCTGCGGTACCGGTCGAGCCGGCCCAGGCTCAGCCGGATCCGGCGCGACCCTCGGCCCACCACGAAGTCCCTCATGTCCCGGTCGAACCCGGCGAACAGCTCCGCCAGATCGCTGTCCGGGTCGGCGTCGGTCACCTCGAACCCGGCGCGCTCCAACGCCGTACGCACCCCGGCCGCCGCCGCGGCGGCAGCCCCCTCGACGTCGGCGAAGAGGTCCACGTCCTCCGTCGGGCGGGAAAACAGGCCATGTGCGGCCCAGGCCACGCCGCCGCCCAGCACGAACCGGTGCCGCCCGGCGACCGACAGGGCCACCCGGGCGACCTCGCGGTAGAAATCGTCCGGCGGCGCTGCGCCGGTCACGCCGTCCGGAAAGCCGGGCGGCCGCCCGGGACCGCCTGGCCGCCGCCCGGGACCGCTTGGCGCTGTCGGTGGTCCTGCCCGCCGCGCAGGACCCGGTGCCGGTGCTCCCACGCCTCGCGGACCCCACGGGGCAGGTTGAGCAGGCACCAGACCTGACGCAGCAGGTACCCGTTGACCAACTCGCGCAGGTCGGCCGCGCGGGTGGTCTCACGCAGGACGTTCTCGTACATCCAGAGCAGGTCGTCGGGGTCGCCGAGGTCGAAGGTGCGGTTCGCGTTCCACATCAGGCGTACGGGCAGCTCGACGACACCCCGGGTCGGACCCGTCAACTCGGTCAGGGTGGCGCTGACGACAGCGGGGCGGCCCGGGCGGGCCAGGAAGGCCCCGCCGGTCGTGGTGGGGGAGACGACGCCCTGCATGCTGTCAGGGTAGCGCCTGGTCGGGCCGGTGCGATGCCACCGGGGCCGGCGACCCGGCCTACCGGTTGGCGTTGACGCGGCGCGACCGGCGAACGCGGCAGGACCGGATGAGGTGGCGCGACCAGGGCGGGCGACACGGCGCGACCGCTGACGCGGTGCGCTCCCGCTACCGCGCCCGCCGCGCGGTCTCTGCGTTGATCGACTCCGTGTCCGCCATACGGGGGCATCCGGCCCGCCCGCATACCCCCATGTCGCCGGCATGGAGTCGATCACCCGACCCGTCAGGCCCGGCCTGAGGCGATTGCCCGTCCGTCCCCAGGGGGCTGAGGTGGGCGTGGCCGCAAAGCGCCCCTGCCCGCGGTGATCTCCATCGGCACCGCCCTGCAGGAGTCGAAGCTGGAGAACCTGCGCCGCCCAGACCGTCCAGGTCTCGGCCTACCCCGACGCATACGCCCAATGGGAACAGCAGGCCGCCGACCTCGTCGCCCAGCACTGGAACAACTGACCCCACACCACCACCCACACCCACCCACACGCACAGACACACCACCGGCCGGCCCCCACACAGGGGACCCGGCCGGCCGGCACCCCCGGACCCGACCAGACAC